>CBDUAX010000265.1:0-6735 GCA_965365235.1 uncultured bacterium | reverse complement strand
AGGTCGGCGCACCACCGGCCGCTGAAGGCATGGTGGCCGTTGGCACCGACGCGGCACGGGACGGAGCCCTGGGGGAGGTGGCCCGGGATGCGTCATCCGAGGAGTACACGCCCCACCTCCCTGACCGTGGGGTTTGGCGCGGGGAGGATTTCGATGTTTGAGGGTACGTTGGGGCGTACATTGCCCCAGGTCGTGGTGGTGGGGGCCGGATTCGGCGGGCTCACTCCGAAACACCTCCTGCCAGATCATTTTGGTGGATCGGCGGAACCACCATCTCTTCCAGCCCCTCCTCTACCAGGTGGCCTCGGCGGCCCTTTCGCCTGCCGACATCGCGGCGCCCGTCCGGTCCATTGTCCGGGACCAACACAACGTTCAAGTGGTCCTCGGGGAGGCTTCCAAGATCGACTTGGACGCCCGTAACGTCCTGGTGGAAAACGACGAGATCGGGTACGACTGGCTGGTGGTGGCAGCCGGCGCCACCCACACCTACTTCGGCAACGACCACTGGGAGGAGCGGGCGCCAGGGCTCAAGACCCTCGATGACGCCCTGGAGGTTCGCCGCCGCATCCTGATGGCCTTCGAGGAGGCCGAGCTGGAAGACGACCCGGAATCCAGGGAGGCGAAGCTGACCTTCGTGATCGTGGGTGGTGGGCCCACCGGCGTGGAGATGGCCGGCGCCCTCCGGGAAATCGCCGCCGAGACGATCCCTGGGGAATACCGCCGAGTGGACACCACCTCGGCACGCATCATCCTCATGGAGGGGCAAGACAAACTTTTACCTGGGATGTCCGCCCATGCCTCCCAACGTTCTCTGTGGGATCTCCAGAGGATGGGCGTCGAGGTCCGGCTCAGCACACTGGTTACCGGCCTTGACCGTGAGGCCGTGTACATAGGGGAGGAGAGGGTGCCGGCAGCAAACGTGATCTGGGCCGCGGGGGTTCAGGGCGAGTCCGTGGCGTCGACCCTGGGGGTGGAGTTGGATCCGCAGGGCCGGGTCAAGGTGACCCCTGACTGCTCCATTCCTGGCTATCCCAACGCCTTCGTCGTCGGTGACCTGGCGCATCTGGAGGACCCTGTCACCCGAAGCATGGTTCCAGGCGTGGCCCAGGGTGCCATACAGATGGGTACATTTGTCGGTGGGCTCATCAAGGAGGGACTGGCTCGAGGAGCTCCCCTGGAGGTAAGGAGGCCCTTCCATTACCGGGACAAGGGCACCATGGCCACCATCGGCCGTGCAAAGGCTGTGGCCGATATCGGAGATCGGTCCTTCGCCGGGTTTGTTGCCTGGCTCATGTGGAGCCTGGTCCACGTCCTCTTCCTCATCGGTTTTCGCAACAAGCTTCTGGTCATGATCAACTGGGCCTGGCAGTGGGTCATCCACGCCAGAGGCGCCCGGTTGATCACGGGAGAGACACGGCCGGAGCTCCGACAACAGGTGGATCTCTAGAGACACGATCGTCCAGGAACGCCGCCGTGTACCGGCGGAGCCGTGGGTTTCGCCGGAAGGCTTCTTTTGGGAGACCCAGCCCTCTATTTCGCAAGGGCGTACGTCTCCCTGGCGATCAAGAGCTCTTCGTTTGTTGGCACCACCAACACCCGGGACCGGGAACTGGGCCCAGAGAGATCCGCTTCCACGCCTCTGGTGCCGGCGTTCTTGGCCAGGTCCAGGGCATAGCCCAGGGGCTCCATGCCTTCCAGAGACCGTTGCCGGACGATGTCGGAGTTCTCTCCCACCCCGCCAGTGAAGACCAATGCGTCGACCTGCCCCAGGGCGGCAGTGTAGGCACCGATGTACTTCTTTAGCCGGTAGCAGTAGATGCGGAGGGCCAGATCCGCCCGTTCATTTCCCTCCAGGGCGGCTTCCTCCAGGGTGCGCATGTCGTTGCTCATCCCGGTGAGGCCCAGCATCCCGCTCTTCTTGTTGAAGATGCGGTCGATTTCCTCCATAGGCTTACCGGTGATACGGGCAAGGGTGGGCATGAGAGCCGGGTCCACGTCGCCGCACCGAGTCCCCATGACCAGCCCTTCCAGAGGGGTCATGCCCATGGAGGTGTCGACTGACCGGCCCCGTTCGATGGCCGTGATACTGGCACCATTGCCCAGGTGGGCCGTGATGAGATTTGTCTCTTCCGGTGGTTTGCCGAGCAACTGGGCTGCCCTCTCGGACACGTAGCGGTGTGAGGTTCCGTGGAAGCCGTACCGACGCACCCGGTGCTCCTCGTAAAGCTCGTAGGGAACGGGGTAGAGGTAGGCGTGGTCGGGCATGGTTTGGTGAAAAGCCGTGTCGAAGACGGCTACCTGGGGTACCCCCGGGAAGACCTCCCTCGCCACCGCGATGCCAAGGAGATTGGGTGGATTGTGGAGGGGGGCCAGCTCCACGTGGTCCTCTAAGGTCTCCACCACCTCGTCGGTGATTGCAGTGGTCTGGGCAAGGGCCTCACCGCCGTGCACCACCCGGTGCCCCACCGCACCGATCTCGGCCGGGCTCTCCAACCCGCCATTCTCCGTGTCGGTCAGGGCCCGGACGATCTTCTTCAGCCCCACACCATGGTCGGCAATGTGCTCTTCCGTCACCCGCTCGTGCCCATTGTTCCGGCACCTCAGGCGGCCGGACTCCTCGCCGATCTTCTCCGCAATGCCCTTGGCCAGTACCGTTTCCTCCGGCATGGCGAAGAGCTCGAACTTGATGGAGGAGCTTCCACAGTTGATGACCAGAACCCTCATAGCAGTCAGCTCCCCTGGGCTTGGACGGCAGTGATGGCCACGGTGTTCACGATGTCACGGACTGTGGTTCCCCGGGAGAGATCATTGACGGGCCTTCGAAGCCCCTGCATCACGGGACCGACGGCGATGGCACGGGCGCTCCGCTGCACGGCCTTGTAGGTGTTGTTGCCCGAGTTCAGGTCCGGGAAGATGAACACGGTGGCCGCCCCGGCCACCCGGCTTCCGGGCAGTTTGGCTTTGCCCACATCCACATCCACGGCAGCGTCGTACTGAATGGGACCATCCACGGGTAGGTTGGGGGCACGCTCCCTCACCATGGCCGTCGCTGCCCGGACCTTGTCCACATCGGATCCCGTGCCCGATTCCCCGGTGGAGTAGGAGAGCATGGCCACGTAGGGATCGATGCCGAAAGCCCGGGCCGTCTCGGCGCTGGCTATGGCAATGTCGGCCAGCTCTTCTGAACTGGGATTGGGATTCACCGCGCAATCACCGTAGACCAGCACAGAGTCGGGCAAGCACATGAAAAAGACCGAGGATGCGATCTTTACCCCTTCACGCACCTTGATGAACTCAAGGGCGGGCCGCAGGGTGTGGGCTGTGGTGTGGGCTGCCCCCGACACCATCCCGTCGGCGTGCCCCTCGTGCACCATCATGGTTCCGAAGTAGGACACATCGGCCATGAGGTCATAAGAGATGTCCCAAGATGGGCTCTTCTTTGGGCCTCGCAGCTCCATGTACTTCTGAGCAAAAGGCTCCCGCCACTCGGAACTGTCCGGATCTATCACTGTCACCAACCCTCCCTTGGGACTGAGCTGGTCCAGCCTCTTCCTGACCTCGGGCTCCCTGCCTAGGATGGTCAGGTCGACCACTTCCCGTTCCAGAAGGATGGCCGCGGCCCGCAAAACACGATCATCGTGCCCTTCGGGGAGTACGATCCGCTTTCGTTCATGACGGGCCATGTCCATGACATGGTGCAGGAACATGCGTGGGGTGACCCGGCGGATGCCCGGGTCCACGGCCGCCGCGGTGAGAATGGAATCGGCATTCACATGCCGGTCTACGAGCCCTTTGGCCACCTCGATGCGCATCCGTTGGTGGGACTCGATGCGGGGTTGGACGGCGGCGATGTTCAGTGCCGTCTCATACGTGTTGGTTTTGACCTTCATGATGGGCATTTTGCCCGCGGTGAGGTCCAACACCAGGTTCATGACGTGCTTGGGAGGTTCCAGATCCCCGGTGAGGACGACGCCGGCCGGAGCGGGGATGGTGGGGGAGACATAGGCGCTGGCGATGCCCAGGAGAATCGCTCCCCGGTCGCCGGGAGCGACCACCAGGGATCCCTTCTCCACCCGTCCCAACACGTTGTCCAGGCCCATGGCGGCCACATCGACCCTCTGGGCCACCTGGTTCATTCGCTCCTCCCCGGCCACTACTTCCGCCCCGATCTGAGCCACTACCTCCTCCAAGCGGACCTTCTCCAGCATGTCCGACCGGGGAATGGCGCCCATGAGGCGGATGTCGTGGTCGGCCAGGGCCCTCTGAGCTTTGGCCTGGAATCCATCCAGCCCCTCCATCGCGCATTTGTTGATGATGACCCCGAAGAACTCACACCCCAGCTCGTCGAAGCTCTCCTTGATCATGCAGATGTGGTCCACGACCTCGGCAATCTCCCGGTTCTCGCCGGAAGCGGAGTCCAACCCGTTGGCCACGAGGAGGATGGGTGACCCCAGGTTCTTGGAGATTTCCGCATTCACGTTGGATTCGAAGGCGGCCATGGCCCCGAAGTAGTCTGTTCCCTCGCAGACGACAAAATCAGCAGTGGACTCGATGCGGTCGTAGCCGTCCATGACCTGCTCCAGGAGCTGGTCGTTCGTTCCCTCAGCCAGGGACTCGGCTACGTCGTCCATGGTGAAGAGTTGGATCTCCTCGTCTGCGGCTTCCAGAGCGAAGGCTTTTTTCATGAGGAGGACGTCGGGATCCGGCCCTCCGTCGGGCCTTCGGCCAACCGGCTTGAAGTACCCTACGTTCCCGATGGTTCGCTCAAGGAGGGCAGTCAGCCCCAACGCAACAGAACTCTTTCCGCTCCCACGCTGGGTAGCGGTGAGGAATATGCTCTTTGGCACCTGAGAATCTCTTTTTTTTTAGACCGTCAAAACCCTGTCCGTTCCAGGGCATCTTTCATGCCGAAAAGACGGTGGATGTGCACAGGATGGGTGTCGCCGTGGGGACGTCAACGGGAAGGGGACAGGGGGCTGGGGGTCAGGCCGAGGGAGGGCCTGCTGGGAGGTTGCCTGGCGGACCTCCCGGACTGGAGGATTTGCTCCTCGGCACCGTCGCGGCGATCACCGCCCCCCTCCTCGGTCGAGCCCGGTCTGCGCCCCCTGTATCTGACTTCCTGCTTCGTGATCAGCCCAGTTCCTGAAGCGATGATTGGGAGCCAGAGGTCACCGCCCTACCTCCTCATCATTCCAGCCGGCATACTGGAAAACACCCGCAGGTTGCCGCCGGCAATCCCGCCCCCGGCCCTGCGAGCACCGGCAATCTCCAGATGCTCCCATCCGGCCTCGATAAGGCCCATGTAGAGGGCTTTCTTGGCCCCATCCATGCCCTCCTCCGAGGTGACGCTCAGCACGAGATTGTCCGTGTCTCCAATCATCAGCTTCATACCCTGAAGGTTGGAGACACACTCCTCCACCTCGGAGGGATCCATGGTGATGGCCAGAATGACACCCTTCTCGTTGATCTGGCTGGCCATGGAGGAGTTTACCCTGAAGTCACCGCTGACAATGAAGGGCTTGGACGCCACTGCCAGCATCTCGGTGAAGAGGCTCCGGGAGGGGCTGGCCAGGTGGATCCAGACGTCGTGATCCTCCAGGGTCCCGATGGCCGTCTGCCCTTCCGGGGTGATCTGCCCGCCACTGAACCAGTGCCCGTCATCCCCTTCGACATCCAGTCGCCCAAATCCGATGAACTCCGCCGCGGCCAGAAACAGGGAGATGTCCCCCTCAAAAAGAGCCAGGTCGCTGATCCCTCTGTTGAAGGTCTTCTTCTCCGAAGGCATGGAGATACCCTGAGCCCTCATCATGGCCAACAGCTGAGGATTCACCTGTGGTCCTTCTCCCGCTTGCAGCCGGTTGGTGACGGCCCGGGCGCTGTCCATGAGAACCGGCACCAGTTCGTCCTTGGTCCGGGCGTCGATGTCCACGGTCACATGGTTGCCCTGGCCTGGATTGAAAGAATTGATGTTGAGCATGACCGCGTTGTAGAGGTTCAACCGATCCTCGATAAGCAACTCCACCTCGCGTTCTTCGGCGAGGTTGATGGTCCCCTGAAGCACGAACTGCCCCGTCTTCCGGAGGATCTCCGGATCGATGGCCTCGGTGTCGTCCTCGGGCCAGTGGTAGTTGGGGTGACCGACCCCACCGCTGGTCATGAGGGCCAGAGCCTCGATTCCCCGAGTGATGAAGGCTGAGTGGTCGCTGCCTCCGGGCCCGCCGGTTCTCGGCAAAACAGCAGCGATGACGTCGGGGTCCTGGTCCCGCTTGATGACCTCCCAGATGGTTGGGAAGTTCAACGCCCCCGGAGCCCCGATGGCGTCTCCGAGACCCACCATGTCCATGTTGAAGTAGGTCACGACTTTGTCGATGTCGACGCCCTCGGGGGGGTTCGATACGAAGTAGTTGGAGCCGATGAGGCCCATCTCCTCACCACACCATGCGGCGAAGATGATGGTCCGTCTGGGGCTGTGGTTCCCCTCCTTGAGGACCCGGGCCACTTCCATGGCCACGGCCGTCCCGGAAGCGTTGTCGTCAGCGCCGTTTCTGATCTGCCCGTCCCTCACGCCCACGTGGTCCAGGTGGCCACCCATGACCACGAACTCGTCCCTGAGGCCACCATCGGTTCCCGGGAGCTTGGCCAGGACGTTGTAGGCGAAGTTGTTGCCCAGTTCTTCACTGTACACGTCCTTTGTATCGTATCCCTTGAGCTGAGCGGCGGCCCCTGTGGCCATCG
>CBDUAX010000264.1:0-6742 GCA_965365235.1 uncultured bacterium | reverse complement strand
CTGCTCGGGTCGACCAGCCACTGGCTGCGGATCCACCCCTCCTCAGGGAGATCCGGGCCGCCATGGGACAGGGCGTCGAGAACTTCCGGGCAAGCGGCGACACGCCTTATCCGGGTGTTGCCGAGATCCGGCCCGACGAAGTGCCAGACTTCTACTCCGGTTCCTTCGGGATGGGGAGCCGGGACCTCCAGCCTGGGGACATCATCTCCGTCGTGAACAACATGCTTCCCGACGGGAAGAGACAGCGGATGTTCTACCTGGGTCTGGACTTCATCAAGAAGAACACAGAGTACCCCAAGCTCCAGATCTGGCAGGAAGAGCTCCTGGAGGCCTATCCGCACCTGGCCGACCTCACCCTGGAACCCTCGGGGATCCTGGATCTGATGCCCGAGGGCGCGATCTCGGTCCGGATCCACTCCATCGGTGGGTGGGGCGCCATCACCACCGGTAAGAACCTGGCCATGACCGCCTTTGAGTTGGCGGGACTGGAGATCCAGGCAAATCCAAAGTACGGATCCGAGAAGAAGGGGCAGCCCACCAGTTTCTATGCCACCCTGGCCCACGGGAAGATCCAGCTCAACGGCGAGCTCCAGTTCGTTGATGTGGTCCTGTCACCGGACCCGAACGTGTACCGGAGTACCGACCCCCTGGCCGGGATGAAGGAGGGTGGGACCCTCGTCATCCAGAGCGACATGACACCCGAAGAGCTTTGGGAATCCTTCCCGGCGGAGGGTCAGGCGACCATTCGTCGGAAGAAGCTGAGAGTCTTCGCGCTGGACGGATTCAAGATCGCAGCCGAGGAAGCCGGAAATCCGGACCTCCGCTACCGGATGCAGGGTGCCGCCTTCATGGGGGGCTTCTTCAAGGCTTCCAGGTTCATGGATCAGGAAGGGCTGGACGAGGAAAAGCTCTTCGCGGGCATCCTGGACCAGCTCAACAAGAAGTTCGGCAAGCTGGGTGCCGCCGTGGTCCAGGACAACCTCCGGGTGATTCAGAGGGGCTACGACGAGCTTTATGAGGTGCCCGTGCCTGCCGAAGTGAAGGAGACGGTGGGGGCCGAGGGCGGTGTCGGCGCCATACCGGGTGTCCTGGACGCTGAGAACCAGGAGTGGGGCATCGGTAACCAGGGTCGCTTCTGGGAGCAGGTCTGTGCCTTCTGCGCCACGACCGGAGAAGACGGTATCGCCGATCCCTTCGCCGCCATCAGTGCCATCCCGGCATCCACCTCGGTGGTCCGGGACATGACCAACATTCGCTTCCAGGTCCCGGACTTCATCCCGGAGAAGTGCACCGGGTGCAGCCAGTGCTGGGTCCAGTGCCCCGATACGGCCATCCCCGGTCTGGTGAACACCACGGAGCAGATTCTGGATGCCGCCATCCTCACGGCCATGAACGGGAACTCCCTGGACCTGTTCATGTCCATTTCGAAGAACGTGGCCAAGGAGGCCCACAAGCTCCTGAAGGGCGTGCCCTTCCACAACTTTGCCGACATCCTGTCCCAGGCTTACAGGAACATTCTGGGCAAGCTGGGCTGGGATGCCGAACGCCGGGCCGAGGTGGACAAGCAGTTCGCAGCCGTCTACGCGGTGGTGGCCGAGTTCCCCCTGGCCAAGACCACGCCCTTCTTCGACCTGCCGGAGAACAACGAGAAGGGCACCGGTGGACTCCTCTCCATCACGGTGAACCCCGAGGCCTGTAAAGGGTGCAACATCTGCGTGGAGGTCTGTCCGGAGAACGCCCTCATCACGGTCAAGCAGGACGAGGAGATCGTGGATCGGCTGCGGCGGAACTGGGAGATGTGGGAACGTCTCCCGGACACCGACGATCGCTACATCAACATCACTGACCTCGAGAACGGAATCGGGATCCTGCCGTCCCTACTCCTCAAGAAGGGGAACTACCAGACCCTGGCCGGCGGCGACGGGGCGTGCATGGGGTGTGGTGAGAAGACGGCCGTGCACCTCCTCGTGGCCACCATCGAAGGGGTCATGCAACCCCGGGTGGAGGCCTACGTCAAAAAGATCGAAACGCTGGTCGAAGGCCTCGAGGAGAAGGCGAAGGGGCTCCTCCTGGGTGACGCGGAGTTCGATCTGCAGAGCCTGGCCGACGGAGCCGATGCCACCCTGAAGGTCAAAGACGACGACAAGGATCTCTTCGAGGCCCTCAATAAATCTGTGAAGGAGCTCAAGGAGCTCCGCTGGCGGTACACTGAAGGACCCAGTGGTCGAGGCCGTTCCAACATGGCCATGACCAACAGCACCGGTTGTTCGTCGGTCTGGGGAAGCACCTACCCCTACAACCCCTACCCCTTCCCCTGGGTCAACCACCTCTTCCAGGACGCTCCCTCCATTGCCATCGGCATCTTCGAGGGGCACATGCGGAAGATGGGGGACAACTTCATGACCGTCCGTAAAGCGGAGCTCCTCCTCAACGACGAATACGACGAGGCGGAATTTTCCCAGGCCTTCGTCGAATTCGACTGGCAGAAGTTCACCGACGAGGAGTTCGACCTCTGTCCCCCGATCCTGGCCATGGGTGGGGACGGAGCCATGCTGGACATCGGTTTCCAGAACGTTTCTCGCCTCTTGGCTTCCGGGAAGCCCATCAGAGTTGTGGTGCTGGACACTCAGGTCTACTCCAACACCGGTGGACAGGCTTGCACCTCCGGTTTCACCGGTCAGGTGGCGGACATGAGTGCCTACGGGAAGGCCCACCACGGGAAAGAAGAGACCCGGAAGGAGATGGGTCTCATCGCCATGGCTCACCGGGGCGCGTACGTCCTTCAGACCTCCCAGGCCTCGCCGGCCCACATGATGCAGGGGATCATCAAGGGCCTGCACTACAGGGGGCCGGCTGTGTTCAACCTCTACACCCCCTGTCCGGTGGAGCACGGCCTGGCCGACGAGCTTTCCCCCCATGCGGCCCGGTTGGCCCTGGAAAGCCGGGCCTTCCCCTTCCTGGTCTACGACCCCTCCGCCGGGAAGAGCTGGGCGGAATGCGTTGATCTGAACGGCAATCCGGAGATCGAGGAGGACTGGCCCTCCTACGAGCTCACCTACACCGACGACGAAGGCAATTCCCAGACGCTGGAGCTGCCTCTCACCGTGGCCGACTGGGCGGCAACGGAAAACCGCTTCAAGAAGCACTTCAAGAAGATCAAGAGGGATGCCTGGAACGAAGACCAGGTGCCCTTCCACGAGTTCGTGGGGATGCCCTTGGACGACCGCCTCGGGAAGACGCCCTACATCAACTTCTTGGGTGGGGAGGGTCGCCTGGACCGGATTGCTTGCTCCATGGAGATGGTCATGCTGGGCGAGGACCGCCTCCTGCACTGGGACCAACTCCGTGAGCTGGCGGGCTACAAGGTGGCTCCCTCGGTCCGGGATCAGGTGGCGTTCGAGCTGGAAGACGAATTTGACGCGAAGGCCGCCGCCATCCGAGCCGAATACGAGGCGAAGATCCTGGAGCTGAAGACCAGCTATCCGCAGATCATCGCAAGGAAGATGGCCGAGGGCCTCATCGCCTCTTCGCGGGGTGGTGAGGACAAGGTCGGGGACGTCCTGAAGCGGGCGGCTTCGACCCCGGGCATCCGGCCCATTTCCCTCACGGCGGAACAGGAAGCCCTGGCCAGCGGGAATGGCGGAAGTGCTGCTGTGGCTGCCCCTGCGGCACCTGCAGTGGACCGCTTGGAGGAGGCTGGCCCGGTGGCAGCCCCGGCCGCGGTGGAGGAGGAGGATGACGACGCACTCGTCATGGACCCGTACATCGATACCGCCCGGTGCACCAGCTGTAACGAGTGCATCAACATCAACAAGAAGCTCTTCGCCTATAACGACGCGAAGCAGGCATATATCAAGGATCCGAAGGCCGGCACCTTTGCCGAAATCGTCCAGGCGGCGGAGCGGTGTACCGCCAAGATCATCCACCCCGGCACCCCGCTGAACCCCAGGGAGCGGGACATCGAGAAGTGGATCGAGCGGGCGAAGCCCTTCAACTAAACGGTGGGACGTGTTCTTGCGCCCCCTCGAAAGGGGGCGCTGGGACCGGCTCCAGGTGAAATGTGGGATAAACTGACTTTCAGTCACGGCGTCCACCCGCCGGAGCATAAGGATCTGTCCAGCGGGATTCCGATTCGCCGGATGCCATTCCCGGAGGAGATCGTCCTTCCTCTCCGGCAACACGCCGGTAAGCCCGCCAAGCTCCTGGTGAAGGTGGGAGATCGGGTGGAGCGGGGAGACAAGATTGCCGAGGCGGACGGGTTTGTATCCGTGCCCATCCACGCCTCCGCAGCCGGGGAGGTGGTGGGGATCGGCTGGTGGCCCCATCCCGACGGGAGCATGGCGGAGGCGGTGCGAATCAAGGTGGAGAAGTATTCACCTCAGATCCCCCGACCCCGCCAGATCCCCTACTGGGAGGGGCTGGACCCCAAGGGTGTGGTGGCTGCTGTTCAGATGGGTGGTGTGGTGGGGTTGGGTGGAGCGGCCTTCCCCACCCACGTGAAGCTCCTTCCCCCGGCCGACACCCCCATCGAGATGCTCCTGGTGAACGGAGCCGAGTGCGAGCCCTATCTCACCACGGATCACCGGACCATGGTGGAGTACCCCGACAGAGTATGGTTTGGGGTCCGCATCATGATGAAGGCCCTGGGAGTGCCCAAGGCGGTCGTCGGCATTGAGAACAACAAGCCCGACGCCATCGAGGTTCTCTCCAAAGCAAAGCCTGAAGACCTCAACGCCGAGGTTATCGGCCTCACGGTGAAGTATCCCCAGGGGGCCGAGAAGATGTTGATCAAGGCTGTTATGGGGAGAGAGGTCCCATCGGGGAAGCTGCCCATGCACGTAGGTGCCGTGGTGCAGAACGTGGGGACCATCGCCTGCATCGCCGAGATCTTCGAGACGGGGCTGCCACTCGTCGAGCGGGTGGTGACCGTCACCGGGCCAGGCATCAACAAACCCCAGAACCTCATCGTTCCAGTGGGTGCCAAGATCCGGGACATCCTGGAGTTCTGCGGTGGGATCAAAGAGAACACCACCGAGGTCATCTCCGGAGGCCCCATGATGGGCGGCGCACAGCCGGACCTGGACGCGCCGGCCACCAAGGGGGTCACGGGCATCGTGGTTCTCACCGAGAAGGAATCCAGGCCCAGGACGGTATACCCCTGCATCTCCTGCGGACACTGCCTGGACGCCTGCCCCATGTTCCTCAACCCGTCCCTTCTGGGTAAGCTTGCTCAGACGGCCCGGTATCCGGAGATGACGGAGCAGGCGAACCTCTGGGACTGCATGCTCTGTGGGGCCTGCTCCTACGTCTGTCCTTCGAATATCCCCCTCTCCCAGATGTTCGGGATGGCCAAGTACCAGCTGGGCCGGATCCGGCGGAAGGAGGAGGCGGCATGAGTGACAAGGTCCTGTCTCTGACGCCTGAAGAGCGCCTTCTCCTCACGGCCTCCCCCCACCTGAAGTCGCCGGACTCCACGCCCAAGATCATGTGGCACGTGAACCTGAGCCTGGTGCCGGTGGTTCTGGTGGCCGTCTACTACTTCGGACCCAGCGCCATTCTGGTCCTGGCCGCCGCCACGGCGGGGTCCATGGGGACCGAATGGCTCTTCGGTCCCAAGAAGAGCATCTGGGACGGCTCGGCGGCCATCACCGGTATCCTCCTGGGCCTATGCCTACCGGCGGGGTTCCCCCTCTGGATGGCCTTCCTTGGGGGCGCCTTCGGGGTGGCATTTGGGAAGTTGGTCTTCGGTGGCCTGGGACAGAACCCCTTCAACCCGGCCCTGGTAGGGCGAGCCTTCCTCCAGGCGGCGTTTCCCACGGCCATCACGACTTGGCCCTCCGGGGAAATGGCCTGGGGCGCGATTCGTGGACCCAACTTCGCCCTCCCCCTCCTCACCGGTGAGGCGGGCGTAGATGTAATGACGGCCTCCACGCCCCTGGGTCTCTGGAAGTTCGAGGGCGAGATCACAGAGCTTCTGAGCCTCATGATTGGCCGGACCGGGGGCTCCCTGGGAGAGACCTCGGGCCTGCTGATTCTGATTTGCGGAGGTTACCTGGCCGCCAGGAAGTACCTGAACTGGCGGATCCCGTTCGGCATTCTGATGACCGTGATCGTATTCTCGGAAGTCCTCTTCCTTTTCAATGGCGAGGTCTATCCTCCCCCCTTCTTCATGCTCTTCTCCGGCGGGCTCATGCTGGGCGCCGTCTACATGGCCACCGACATGGTGACGTCGCCAGTGACGAACCGGGGTAGCTGGATCTACGCGGTGGGTATCGGGGTCCTGGTGGTGCTCATCCGGGTGTGGGGCGGACTGCCTGAAGGCGTCATGTACGCCATCCTGCTCATGAACGCCCTGGTGCCCTTTATCGACCGGGCCACTCAGCCCAGGGTCTTCGGCCATACGCCCCCGGAGAAGGGGAAGGAGGCGGCGGCATGAGCGAAGAGATCCGCAAGGACGGCCAGGGCCAGATGAATACCGGAGACACCGCCGGGGAGGGCGGTCAGCTCCCGGACCGGGAAGACGTCCTCCCCAGAGACCACGAGCTGTACACCCCCCAGGGTGGTGGTTCGGGTACCGGGGCCGGACCCATCCAGGAAGTCCAGGCCGTAGAGAAGGCGTCGGAGGTGGCGCCGGTGACGATGCTGCCTATGGTCGGGCCGGAAGATGCCACGGCGGAGGCCATGGGGCTGACCGGGGCGGACGGCGGTGCCGCAGAGGCTGGAGGGGTCCCGGATAGACCTG
>CBDUAX010000263.1:0-6765 GCA_965365235.1 uncultured bacterium | reverse complement strand
ACTCTTTGGACAGTAAGCGGTGTGTGTGTGGCAGTGTTCCTGATCGGTTGGATTGGATGACAGAGCAGCTCGAGCGAGAGACGAAGGTAGAGGTGGTGAATCGCGCCGGCTTGCATGCCCGGCCGGCCGCACTGCTGGTAAAACTGGCCGGAACCTTTTCCTCGGAGATCCATGTGGAGAAGGACGGCCTCCAGGTCAACGGGAAGAGCATCATGGGTGTGCTCATGCTGGCCGCCGAGCAGGGGTCCACTCTGCGGTTTTCCGCTGTCGGAGAGGATGCCGAGGCAGCACTGGTCGCCCTCGCCGAGTTGGTGAGTCGAGGCTTTGAAGAGGAGTAGGTAGTGCCCACAATCAGGGATGGTTTCGGAGTATCGGAAGGCATCGTCGAGGGGAAGGTACACCTTCTTCGGTGGGCCCCACCGGAGATCGTTCACCGCCGCATCGAAGGGGACCAGGTGGAGGCGGAGGTGGATCGGTTCAATCGAGCACGGGAGGAGACTCGCCTCAAGCTGGAAGAGCTGAAGGCCGCCACCGCCACCCGCTTGGGATCCATCGAAGCCCGGATTTTCGACCCTCAGCTCCTTATGCTGGACGATATCGAGGTAGCGGACCGAACGATCCAGTACATTCGAGACAACTATCTAACGGCGCCTCAGGCCTTCAACTGGAGAATCCTCGAACTCCAGGCCATGTGGACAAGGACCTTCAACCCGATGGTCCTGGACCGACTCAACGACCTGGAGGACCTCCATTCCAGACTCCTCCACCGGATCCTGGAGCTGCCGGACCCCTTCGACGTACCGGAACCTGAAGAACCGGTGATCCTGGTCGCTCAGAACCTCACTCCTAGCATGGCCGTTCAGTTCGATCCCGAGAAGATCAGGGGGGTGGCCACCGACATGGGGACCCGGACCTCCCACTGGGTGATTCTGGCCCGATCCCTGGCCCTTCCTGCCGTGGCCGGCCTGGGTGATATCACCTCGGTGGCCAAGCATGGACAGGACGCGATCCTGGATGGACGAATCGGTCGGGTGATCCTGGACCCCGAAGAAGAGGAGTGGGCAACCTTCCGAGGAAGAGAAGTCCAACTCCGAGCCTGGGAGGATGAGATCAGCCTCATCGCTGATCTGGAGGCCATTACAATAGACGGTCAGTCCGTGGCCCTCCGGGCAAACCTCGACCTGCCTTGGGAAGCGGAGCACGCTCTGACACACGGTGCACAGGGCGTCGGGTTGTTCCGGACGGAGTTCCTGGTGGTGGGACGGGCCGCACTCCCGGATGAGGAGGAACAGTACGAGGGGTACCGGAAGGTGGCGGAGACCTTTCCCGGCGCCGCCGTTATCATCCGGACCTTTGATCTCGGGGGAGACAAGTTCCCCATGTTCCTGAACATGCCAAAGGAAGAGAACCCTTATCTGGGCTGGCGAGCCATCCGGGTTTGTCTCGACCATCCAGAGCTTTTCCGCCCTCAGCTCCGAGCGATCCTCCGGGCCACCGCCCACGGGGACGTCCGAATCATGCTCCCCCTGGTCAACGATGTGGAGGAAGTCCTTCAGGTGAGAGCCATGTTGGCGGAGGAGGAGGACCGCCTCTCGAAGGACGGGATTCCATTCAACTCGGGTTACAAGCTCGGTCTCCTGATCGAAACCCCCGCGGCCGCCCTGGACGCCGTGGAGTTGGCACGCCACGCGGACTTTTTCTCTATCGGCACCAACGACCTGGTCCAGTACACCCTGGCTGTGGATCGAAACAACGCCCGGCTAGCGCATTTGTTCAACCCCTTTCATCCTGCCGTCATCCGGCAACTTCACCAGGTCTCCAGGGTAGCACGGGCCGCCGGAATCGGGGTGAGTGTTTGTGGTGAGCTGGCAGCCAATCCCTTGGGGGCCTTTCTCCTGTTGGGCCTGGATATCCATTCACTCTCCGTGGCTTGGCCCTCTCTGCCCGAGATCAAAAAGGTAATCCGTGGAATCCGGGTGGAAGACGCCCGACAGGCCGCGGCTCATGCTCTGGCCGCCCCCACTGGCCGGGAGGTCACTGCACGCCTGGTGGAGGGAGTCGGTGACAGCATCGACCTTTCCGCGTTTTCCGGCCGGTGGAGTCTGAATCTCCCCAAGTAACGAAAATTCCGAACTCGGTCCTCCAACCAAGAAACCCGAAGGGGGCTAGACCTTGAGCCTGCAGCTTTTCACCTCCGAATCGGTCACTGAAGGTCATCCAGACAAGATCGCCGACCAGATCGCCGATGCGATCCTGGACGAGATCCTTCTCCAGGATCCCGTGGCGAGGGTGGCAGCGGAGGTCCTGGTTACCACGGGGATGGCTCTGATCTCAGGTGAGATCACCACCGAGGCCTATGTCGAAATCCCCACGATCGCTCGCCAGACGCTGAAGGACATCGGCTACATCAGAGCCGATTACGGGATCGACGGACATACCAGCGCGGTCCTGACCACCATCGATCAGCAGGCCTGGGATATCGCTCAGGGGGTCGACACGGGGGGAGCGGGTGACCAGGGAATGATGTACGGGTACGCCTCCGATGAGACCGATTGCTTCATGCCGGCGCCCATCACGCTGGCACATGGATTGACCAATCGGCTGGCTCAGCTGCGGAAAACCGGAGAAATCCCCTGGCTCCGTCCCGATGGAAAAGCACAGGTTTCCATGGAGTACGATGGCGAGCGCCCCCTCCGCGTCCATACGGTGGTCCTCAGCACTCAGCATGACCCTGACATCGAACAGGGAGAGTTGGAAGCCGAACTCCTCTCGAAGGTCATTCTTCCGGCCATTCCCGAGGAATATATGGATCGGGATACCTGCGTCTTCCACATCAACCCGACCGGGCGGTTCGTCGTGGGTGGACCCCATGGGGACACCGGTCTCACGGGAAGGAAGATCATGGTCGACACCTACGGTGGGATTGGTCGTCATGGGGGAGGGGCGTTTAGCGGAAAGGACGCGACGAAGGTGGACCGATCGGGCGCCTATGCCGCCAGGTGGGCCGCAAAGAACATGGTCGCCGCAGGAGCTGCAAAGCGGTTCGAGCTCCAGGTGGCCTATGCCATCGGGGTCGTGGAGCCGGTGGCCGTCTACGTCGACACCTTCGGAACAGGGATCCTCCCCGACCAGGAGTTGGCTGGCATTGTGAGGGAGCTTTTCGACCTTCGCCCCGGCGCCATCATCGACAACCTCAAGCTGAGGGATCCTATCTTTCGGTACACGTCGGCCTACGGACACTTCGGGCGTCGCACCCGGCCAGTCACGACCACGGCCATCACCGGCGATGGAGTCAAGGACGTGGAGTTGTTCCCCTGGGAGAAGCTGGACCGGGCTGAGGAGGTCCGCACAGCGCTCGGTCTTTAGACCGGGGGCACCTTTCCGACGGTATCACGAAAGCGGGGTGGGGAGGCGTCCACGCTTTCGGGAGAACCAGGGAACGCCTTTGGAGTACTGGTTTGGTAGATGCGGCGTTCGCGGGAAGCCAGATCCACTGGAAGGGAGGGGCCGTGCTGGTTGAGGTGAGTGTGCAGAGGTTGGGGTTGGACCGGTCCAACAACACCCCTGTCGTAATTCTGAAGGAAAAGGGGGGGGAGCGGGTGCTTCCGATCTGGATCGGGGCCGGTGAGGCCAGTTCGATTGCGATGAAGCTGGCCGATTGGCCCTTCTCCCGGCCCCTCACTCATGATCTGCTGGTGTCGGTCATCAAGGAGCTCGGTGGAACCCTGGAGCGGGTCGTCATCTCCCGAGTTGTGGAGAACACCTATTTCGCCGAGCTCGTCATCCGCATCGGAGAAGAGGTCCTTTCCGTGGATGCCCGGCCTTCGGACTCCATTGCCGTTGCCCTCCGATGCAACGCCACGATCCTGGCGGACGAAAGCCTGCTGGAGGATGTGTCCGTGGAGGTTTCCGAGGAGGAATCGGTCTCGCTGGATCAAGATTCTGGTGAACCCTTGGAGATCAAAACCAGCCCCGAGACCCTCAAGGACTATCTTCGGAAGCTGAACCCCGAGGACTTCGGTCGGTTCACCCCCTGAGATGACTCTTTTTCCGACGGCAGGACGAAGGATCCTGTGGCCCGCGGTCTGGATGCTCGCACACTCGTTCCTCTCCGCCCCGGGCCTCCCCGCCCAGGAAGAGGTCGTACCCATCCTCCGCGGGCAGGTGAAGGTGGGATCGGGACCCCTCCCGGGCGCTATGGTGGTTCTCCACCAGGTCTCCGACGAGCTCTCGGGAGAAATCGACAGCATCCGTGCAGGATCCGACGGTACATTCCAACTCACCCTCCCAAGGATGCCCGACCACGGGGTCAGCTCTGAGATCTTCTTCGCATCGGTTCGGCACCAGAGCCTGCTCTATTTTGGCTCGGCCATCGCAACCCCGGTTCAGCTCGATTCCCTCTATCTTATCCAGGCCTACGATACGCTGACTGTCCCGGCAGGAGGGGTGTCCCTGCCCATTGCGGCCAGGAACCTCTTCCTCACTAAAGACGAGGAAGGGTGGGAGGTGGCGGACTTTTTTCAGATCCGTCACGACGGTGAGGGGACGCTCTTCTCACCAAGCGAGGGAATCATCTGGGAATACCCACTCCCCGAAGGAATCCGAGAGTTCGAGGTGGGGCAGGGGGATCTCTCACCTGAAGCCGTCCAGTATGAAAGTGGGAATCTGACCGTCTATTCTCCCATCCCTCCGGGTGAACGCTTCTTCCTAGTGCGGTATCGGATCCCGATGGAGGATTTCTCTCTTCCCATGCCCGGGACAACCGAGCACATGGAAGTCCTTGTCCGAGATCCGGGACCCACTGCCGAGTTCCTTCCCCTGACCCCTTCCACCCCCGTCGAGCTGGAGCCTGGAAACCGCTTCAACCGCTTTGAGGGCGACAACCTACAGGACACACAGATTCGGGCGACCCTACTCCCCGAGCCGTTTCAGTTCCGGGCAGAATGGTTGGGGCTCCTCTTCGCAACCCTCCTTGGGGGGTTGGGGGTATTCGCCTACCGGCTGAGAGCCTCACCCCGGAGTACCGAGGGTCCGGGACCGAAACTCGAAACACGCTCTGACCTGGTCCACGCTATTGCCCACCTGGACGAGGCATTCTCTAATTCGAAAGACCCGTCTCCTGAGGCGAAAGCCGACTACCAGGCACATCGAGACCGCCTACTGGCCCGCCTCGAGAGCCTGTCTTAGGGGACCCAGGGCAGATGGCACTCCTGTCGACGCCGGCGGTGCTGCTTCGAACCCACGCCTACAGTGAGACGAGCCAGATCCTCCGCTTTTTCTCCCCCGAGAAGGGCATCGTCGCGGCTATGGCCAAAGGAGTCCGGAAGAGGGGCGGTCGCCTCGGTGGGCCTCTGTCTACGTTCAACCAGGGGACCTTGACCGTTTACCATAAGGAGGGGAGGGACCTGCAAACCTTCAAGGACTTCTCGGCAGAGAGGTCGCGGTTGGGCTTGGCCAAAGACCCTCAGAGATTCTCCGGTGCCTCGGTCTTGGGGGAGCTCGTCCTGCAACACGCTGAAGCAGAAGAAAACCCCCGGCTCTTCCATCAGCTGGAGACGGCCCTCGACGCCTTGGAGGCCACCGACCCCGGGGAGCTTTTGTCCACACTGCTATCGCAAATCTGGACCCTCATCGGAGGGCTGGGCTATGCCCCGTCGATTCTCTCCTGTGTAGTGTGTGGGCGCTCATTGGGCGCTCAGGAGATGGGCCGCTTCGACTTCGCCGAAGGGGGCATTCGATGTCCCGACTGCCAGATCGGCGTCCGTGGACCCCGCCTGGGCCCCACTGCCAGGAGCCAGCTGATGGCGCTTCAAAGCGGATCGCTGAAAGGAGGCCTTCTCCGGCCCAGAGCCCATTTGAGGCTGGCGAGCGATTTTATCACCTACCACATCTCCGGCGGGGTCCCCCTTCGGTCCATGGAGGTCCTTGCGAAGCTTCTCCCCCGGAACCATGCGTAACCTCATCCTGGGCACCGCCGGCCACATCGACCACGGAAAGACCGCTCTGGTTCGCGCCCTGACCGGTGTGGACACCGATCGGTTGAAGGAGGAGAAAGAACGCGGGATCACGGTAGATCTCGGATTCGCTGAGTTGGTCACTACCGGGGACATTCGCTTCGGCGTGGTGGATGTGCCCGGCCACGAGGGGTTCATCCGCAATATGTTGGCCGGAGCCACCGGCATGGATCTGGTCCTTCTGGTGGTGGCGGCGGACGAAGGCATCATGCCTCAGACCAGAGAGCACCTGGCCATTGTCCAACTACTGGGCGTGCCCCAACTAGCAGTCGCGCTGGCCAAATCTGATCTGGTGGAGGAGGACTGGCTCGGTCTCGTGGCCGAAGAGGTAGAAGAAACCCTCCGGGAAACCCCCTTCGCCTCGGCCCCCATCGTCCCCGTCTCTTCCACGACGGGCGCGGGGCTTGAAGAACTGCGACAAGTCCTGTCTGAACTGGGGGGAAGGGCAGCCGGAAAGCAGGATGACGACGTCCCCCGTCTGCCAGTGGACCGCGTTTTCACCATCCGCGGGGCGGGGACCATCGTCACCGGAACCCTCTGGACGGGTATGCTCAGGGTTGGGGAACGGGTGACGGTCCTCCCGGGAGATTTGGAGGCCCGAGTGCGGTCCCTCCAGCTGCACGGAGAAGAGGCGGACTCGGCACCGGCCGGGTCTCGGGTGGCAGTGGGCCTGACCGGGTCCGGGATCACTCACCAGTCCATCTCCCGGGGGCAGACTCTGGTCACGACCGGGGGCTGGGCGGAGTCCTGG
>CBDUAX010000262.1:0-6776 GCA_965365235.1 uncultured bacterium | reverse complement strand
GGCACTGTTGGGGGACCCTTGGAAGGCCCGGGACGAATACGGTGCGGTGGCGCCCCGGACGCGGACTCTCGACGAGTTCCTGGACCGACGGCTCCCCGCCACCCATTCACAGGCGGACCGGGTCCAGGCTGCCGAGCTCCTGGAAGGGGAACGGAACGCCCTTCGCCTCTTCACCTCCTGTGGTTGGTTCTTCGACGACCTTGCCGGTCTCGAGCCGGTCCAGATTCTCCGGTATGCCGCTCGGGTTCTCGAGTTGACGAGGACCAAAACCGGAGACTTTGAGAAGGGATTCCTTTCCAGGCTCCAATCGGCTGAATCGAACGAGCTCGCACCGAGGGATGGTGCCACAATCTTCCTCGAAGATGCCCAGCCCAGGACCCCTGCTCACATCCGGGTAGCCGCGGGGGTGGCTGCTCTCAGCCGTGAGGGTGGGATGGTTCCTTCACTTCCAAGCTTCCTGACTCAGATCGAGGAACACGGTCGGATACGGGTCCAACAAACCGGTACTGGAAGGGCATGGGACCTGGAAACATCATTGGAAGGAACGAGCCCCCACGGGCTTCGGGTTCGGGTTCGATGCCTGCCCAGGGAAGGGGAGAAGGAAGGTTCGGAGAATCGGGAATACCAGTTGGAACCAAGAGACCTTCCGGAAACCTTCAGGGTACTCCTGGAAGGGTACGTTCTGCGAAGGGCGGTGGACCGGTGGGTCCCCCCAAAAGCCTCCTCCGAGCTGCTCCTGGAGGGTCGGGCCTCAGAAGAGATTCTCTCGGAGGCGCTCATCTGCGGTCTTCGGAAGCTCAGCGCTGAAACAGAGGGATCCGCTTCCTTCGCCGAAGCCTTGGCCCAGGTGGAAGCGTTGACCCTGCTCCATCTCGACCGAGACATCCCGATTCCGTTCGACGCCCAAACCCTCTTCCAAACCCTGTTCTCGGCGGCTTCCCCTGGCACCCAGGCGACCCTGGTTTCGCTACGCCACAACCTCGGATTTGTACCCCTTTCATGAACGAACCTATGGCTGATCCCATCCTCTTCGCCTTCGGACTTCACGCTCATCAGCCGGAGGGGAACTTCGGTCACGTTTTTGAGGAACATCTCAGAGACGTGTACGAGCCCTTCTTGCACCGTGCCGCTGAAGGGGGCTTCCTTCCTCTCACCCTCCATATCTCAGGGCCACTTCTGGATTGGCTCGAGCAGACGAACGCCCGATACCTGGACCTCGTCGGGGAACTGGCCGGGGCCGGGAAACTGGAGCTCCTCCTTGCCGGGTACTACGAGCCGATTCTCCCCTCTCTCCCAAGAGCGGACCGGCTCCAGCAGATCCTCTGGATGAAAGAAACCCTTCGTGCCCGGTTTGGCGTGGAGGCCACGGGCCTATGGCTTACGGAGCGGGTCTGGGAACCGGACCTGGCTGCCGACTTGGCAGACGCAGGCGTTGAGTATGTCCTGGTGGACGATCGGCACTTCGTCGCCTCCGGGTTCCCTCGTGAGGCCCTTCATACCCCGTTTCGAACGGAAGCCGAAGGCAAAAGCCTCGGAGTGTTCGCCATCGACGAGAACCTGCGCTACATGATCCCCTTCCAGCCGCCAGAAGAGACTGCGACCTATCTCAAGGGGCTCAGGGCCAAAGGTCATCGCTTGGCTGTAGTAGCCGACGACATCGAGAAGTTTGGCGGCTGGCCAGGTACCCGGGAATGGGTGTACGAGAAGGGATGGCTGGACAGTTTCACGCAGGTGATGAGGGGCCTGGAAGAGGATGGGCAGATCAAGCTCGCAACCTTCAGCCAGGCACTGGCGGAAGTCGGGAGCGGAGGACTGGCCTACCTGCCATCGGCATCCTACCGGGAAATGGAAGAGTGGTCCCTTCCACCCGAAGCCTTCAGTCGAATTGCCGAACTGAAGACCACCCTTGGCCCCGAGCGATTCGAGCGGGGCGACAGTCCATTGATCCGAGGCTCCCATTGGCGAAATTTCCTCGTGAAATATCCGGAGGCCAACCGGATGCACAAGAAGATGATGGCCCTCTCCGATCTGTGCAGATCCAGGGGGGACCCAGAGGTTCCGAGGCGGCTCATCGGAAAAGCCCAGTGCAATGATGCCTATTGGCATGGCGTTTTCGGTGGCTTATACCTCCGCCACCTGAGAGACACCGTCTGGCAAAACCTGGCGGCGGCTGAGAGGGAGCTTCGCAGGGGAGAGACTCTCGGGTGGGAAGAATGGGACCTGGACCTGGATGGTCAGAAAGAGATCTGGATCCACTCGTCCGAGTTCTCTGCTCTGGTCAGCCCCCATCGGGGTGGGGCGGTCGAGGAAATGACCCGTTTCAGGGGAGGCAAAAATCTCGCAAACACCCTCACGCGGCGGCGAGAGGCCTATCACGAATCCCACACCTCCGAGGAGGGGGAATGGGAAGGGGTAAACGAACCAGGCGAGAACACCGCCTCTCCAGAGGGTCCTGGATCCACCGAGGCCCAGGACAAAGGGGGTGGGACCCCCTCCATTCATGACATCGAAGAGAACCTTCAGTTCGGTGAGCTCCCTCCCGTCGATCTCGACACACGGGCCCTTTTCCTCGAGCGGGTCCTCGCCGCCAAGACCTCCCGGGACGACTACTCGGCAGGTAGGTTCATCCCGATCCGCTCCTGGACCGACACAACGTTGGAGGTTGTGAAAGTCGTGGGTATTGCCAGCCACGATGAGGAGGAGGATGCCGAAGGCAGGATAATCGGGCCCAGCCTGTGCATTCACCTTTCGGCTCCGAGCCCGGGGTCCATGACGAAGTCTCTTTGTTTCGACTCTGGCGGCACCTTGCAGGTCGATCTAGCCTGGGACCCCTCTGCGTTTCCCCCCGATGCCATATTCTCCAGCGAGATTTCCCTGGGTACCGAGACGGAAATCGGAACTTCGCCCCCGGCGGAAGAATGGCGTAGTCCCATTGCTACCTTCTCGAAATCAGAGCGAGGGTTCGACGAAAACGTCCAGGGAGAGTCGGTTCTGCTTCGATGGCCGATCGCGGCTGGAGGCGCACGAGTCACCATCCGAGGAATCGACCCGCTCCCAGACTCCTGAGAAGCCCCTCCGATTGGATGTCTTCCTGAAGGCCCCTCGGGCAAATCCTGCCTCGACGCTCCACCACTCCACGCCCTACATTGGTCGTCGCATCCGCGGGACCACCCGTGGCAAGTCAACAGAGTGGTCCAGCGGCCGGATTCGAGAGGGGGTAGCACCCTTTTCTCCACTGGACTCGCAGAAGGGTTGGAAGGGTACCCATGAAAAGGATCTTCGTTACTGGTGCTTCCGGACAAGTCGGGTCAGACCTGGTGATCTCCCTCCGTGAGCGATATGGGAACGAGAATGTCCTGGCGACCGACATCAGGGAGCCGGACGGGGACTTGGCCTCCAGCGGTCCTTTCGAAACCGTCGACTGCACCGACCATGACGCCATGGACGATGCCGTGGCTGCCTTCGACACGGACACCGTATTCCATCTCGCAGCAATTCTCTCCGCCGTGGGCGAGGCTGATCCACATATGGCCTACACGGTGAACCTCGGCGGGCTCGAGAACACACTGGAAATCGCCCGGGTACGGGAGTGCGCTGTCTTTATCCCGAGCTCTATTGCCGCTTTTGGGCCCTCCACACCTCCGGACCCCACACCTCAGGTAACCATCCAGCGACCCACAACCATCTATGGCGTCACCAAGGTCGCCGGAGAACTTCTGGCAGACTACTTCTATGTCCGATTTGGCGTTGACACCCGTGGGGTCAGGTATCCGGGGCTGATTTCCTGGGTTACCGAGCCCGGTGGAGGGACCACTGACTACGCCGTGGAGATCTTCTACAAGGCCATCCAGGAGGGCCGCTACACCTGCTTCCTGGGACCCGAGACCCAGTTGGATATGATGTACATGCCAGACGCCATCAAGGCGTCCATCGACATCATGGAAGCCGATCCCAGTCGTCTCAAAAATCGAAACGCATTCAACATCGCCGCCATGCAGTTCACTCCCGAGCAACTCGCAGCAGCCATTCGGAAGCACATTCCCGAGTTTGAGATCGACTACGACGTCGATCCGCTTCGCCAAGCCATCGCCGAGTCCTGGCCTCGCCGACTGGATGACACGGCAGCCCGGGAAGAGTGGGGTTGGCAACCGGACTATGACCTGGATGCCATGGTGGAGGACATGCTCTTGAATCTCAGGAAGAAGCTGGCCTGAGAGGTTTTTTTCAGAACGCACAAGGAATACCGATATGCCCTTGGATAGAATCAACGGTGTCCTTCGGGACCATGTTTTGAAACTGGAAGAGATGGGGACCGCGAAGGGTGCCGAGACGGTGGTCACCAAAGCCACCCCGGCCTCGGGGACGAAGGGTCCACGTTTTCGGTTGGAAGGGGAAGGGGAAAAAGAGTTCCTTCGAATGAACTCGAACTCCTACCTCGGCATGTCGCTCCGACCCGAGATCATGAAGGCCGAAGAAGAAGGGACAGCCCGGTACGGAGCCGGCCCCGGTGCGGTCCGTTTCATCAGTGGAACGTATGATATCCATGTTGAGTTGGAGCGTGCCCTGGCCAGATTCCATCGGCGAGAAGAGGCCATGATCTTCTCCTCAGCCTATGCCACAATCATGGGCACCATCTCCCCGCTGATTTCGAAAGAAACGGCCATCATCAGCGATGAGCTGAACCACAACTGCATCATCAACGCCATTCGCCTCTCCCGGCCGAAGGAAAAGGTGGTTTACCCCCACCTGGATATGGCTGCCCTGGAGCGGTCGCTGGTGGAGTACAAGGGGAAGGTGAACCGGGCGCTGGTCATCACCGACGGGATCTTCAGTATGCGGGGCGATCATGCTCCCATGGATGAGATCATGGCTTTGGCCAGACAACATGACGAAGACTACCCGGAGAACGTGGTGGTCGTCATGGACGACTCTCACGGAGTTGGGGCTTTCGGCGAGACCGGGCGGGGGACCGAGGAATACACCTCATCACCCACAGTGGACGTCCTGGTGGGAACCCTGGGGAAGGCCTTTGGGGTGAACGGAGGGTACGTGGCTTCGGATGCCACGCTGATTCGCTTTCTTCGCGAGTCGGCCCCGTTCTATATCTACTCCAACCCCATTACCCCCGGGGAGGCAAATGCGGCGCTGGCCTCTCTCCACCTCCTGGACAGCACCGAAGGTCGAACTCTGTTGAAACACCTTCGGGCCATGACCAACCGTTTTGAGGACGGCCTGCGGAAGCTGGGCATGGAGACCATCCCCGGTGAACACCCGGTTGTGCCTCTGATGGTACGGGACACGGCCCGGACACGGGCGCTGGTTCAACATCTGTACTCGAATGGGGTACTGGCAACGGGACTAGCCTATCCGGTTGTTCCCAAAGGCGATGAGGAGATCCGGTTCCAGATCAACGCCGACCACACCGAGGAGGACGTGGATCAGGCGCTGAGCGTCTTGGGGACATTCCGGGGCTGACCTTCCCCACCACGATTGGGATCGAAATGTCGGGACAATTTTCTGGGAAGCGGGCCCTGATCACCGGAGGCGCTCGTCGGCTTGGCCGTGAGATTGGCCTTGCCTTGGCGAGGCGCGGCACCGACATCGCGGTTCATTACAACACGTCGGAAGCCCCCGCCAACGCCCTGTGTAGAGAGCTCGAGACCGAAGGGATCCGGGCCTTTCCAGTGGGAGGCAATCTTTCCCAGGAGGCGGCTGTCGATTCCCTCTTCGAGACGGCCTGGGAGACCCTGGGCAGAATCGATTTCCTCATCAACAACGCATCGATATTTCCTCCGGGCCGTCTGGATCAGCTTCGGTTCCCCGAACTCTTGTCCAATATCCAGGTGAATGCATGGGCCCCCTTCCTCCTGACTCGAGCTTTGGAGAGGAGGCTCAGAAAGGCTGGAGCCCAAGGCTCCGTGGTCAACCTCCTCGATACTCGGTTGGTGGGAGCCGACCTTGCCCATTCGGCCTACCATCTCAGCAAATCGATGCTCGCCGAGCTGACAACCATGATGGCTCTGGAGTTCGCACCCCTGCTCCAGATCAATGGCGTCGCTCCTGGAGCGGTGCTTCCTCCAGAGGAGTTGGACGAGACCTACCTGGAGAGCCTTACGGCCTCTCTCCCCCTCAAGCGCCGGGGTTATCCTTCCGATATCGCCGAAGCCGTGGTCTACCTGCTGAGCTCGTCCTTCGTCACGGGACAGGTCCTCTTCGTTGATGGGGGACGGCACATCCGAATGGGAGGGAACACGTGAGCGACAAGATCCTCATCCAGGATCTCCTGATTCGGGGGATCATCGGGATTCACGATTGGGAGAGAGAGAAGAAACAGGACATCCTGATCAACATCGTTATGGAGGCGGATTGTCAACCAGCCGGAGTCAGCGACGACTTCCGTGATGCGGTGGACTATCGTGCAGTAACCAAGAAGGTCTTGGCGCTAGTCGAAGGATCAACCTACTTCCTGGTCGAGCGCCTTGCCGAAGAAGTTGCCAAGATCTGTTTGGAAGACGAGCGGGTGGTTTTGGCTCGTGTCCGGGTGGAGAAACCCGGGGCCGTGCGCTTTTCCCGGAGTGTGGGGATCGAAATTGAGCGATTCCGGGATTCCTGAAGAACTCGAATCGGCGGGTTCCCTCCCTCGAGCATTCCTCGGAGTAGGCTCGAACATCCTCCCGGAACAGCACATTCTCGCACTGGTCCGGATTCTTCAGGCCACTCCCGGAATCGACCTCCTCCAGATCTCGACCTTCTACCGTACCCCCGCCCTCTCCGGA
>CBDUAX010000261.1:0-6815 GCA_965365235.1 uncultured bacterium | reverse complement strand
AAGCACTTTGCGTTGGACTTGCGGGTTGTCCGTCTGCCTCGCCACGGTGCGTCCTGTCCGGTAGGGATGGGCGTTTCCTGCTCGGCCCACCGGAATGTGAAGGCCAAGATCAACCGCGACGGCCTCTGGATCGAAGAGCTTGAAAGGAATCCTGGCCGGTTCATCCCGGAGGAGTACCGAGGCAGGAAAGAGTCCACCGTCGTGGTCATCGACCTGAACAAGCCCATGAAGGAGGTATTGGCCGAGCTCACCCAGCACCCGGTCAAGACTCGCCTCTCCCTGAACGGGACGCTGATCGTGGGCCGGGACATCGCCCACGCCAAGATCAAGGAACGCCTGGATGCCGGGGAGGAGATGCCCCAGTACCTGAAGGACCACCCCATCTATTACGCAGGCCCTGCCAAAACCCCGGAGGGAATGCCCTCAGGATCGTTCGGGCCCACCACAGCCGGCCGCATGGACTCTTATGTGGACCTCTTCCAGAGCCACGGCGGCTCCATGATCATGATCGCCAAGGGGAACCGGAGCCAGCAGGTGACGGATGCCTGCAAAAAGCATGGAGGGTTCTACCTGGGATCCATAGGCGGCCCCGCCGCGGTACTGGCCAAGGAGAACATCAAAAAGGTGGAGCTCCTGGAGTACCCTGAGTTGGGCATGGAGGCCATCTACCGGATCGAGGTGGAGGATTTCCCGGCCTTTATTCTGGTGGACGACAAGGGGAACGATTTTTTCAAAACGCTGGGGTGAATCGGGAGCGGGTGCCCGGGCCACAAGCGGAAACGCGGGGCCGTCATCGGAGGGCTCTCCACCGGAATCCTCCTCGGCCTGATGGCAGAGTCGCTCGAATCGTGTTCCATGCGATCGGAGTGTGACAAGAACTCCACGGCGACATCTTCATCGCCGGATTCGGCGTCGGTGCGGGATTGGGCGCTGGAGTGGGGGGCCTTGCCGGTCTGTTGATGAACACGGAGCGCTGGTAGCCTGTGGTCTTTCCACCGGTCGGGCGCTCCAACCCTGGCTGGAGATCGGGAATCGACCTTGGGCTTCCAGGGGGGCCCCTGACTTCACCCCTCCCGGGAATGGATTCACCCAGGGATGGTCACCGCCAGGGGTACGGCCCCTCCATCTCTACGCCCCTGGCCTCGAAGAGGAGCTCGATGAGACGATGCCAGGAGTCCCAGCTCGTGGTCCGACGGTAAACGTTGTTGGTCTTGTGAGCCACCACCAGATCGATGGCCGGGAAGACCGAGATCCACTGGCCCACGGCCCCTCGGGCGGTATACGCCCCCTCGAACGGACCAACGGCGTCGGGCCCATCCCATACCCACCACACATACCCGTAGCCAAAATACCCGTCCCTCCTGCGAAGAGGGTTCATTTCCTCCAGGGGCGTAACGACGCGAACGATCTCCCGGGCCCAATCACCTGAGATGACCTGCCTTCCATCCCAGTTTCCCTCGTTCAACATCAGGTGGCCGATGCGGGCCATGTCGCGGGTGGAGAGCCAGATGTGGTAGGCCGGGTTCACCGAGATGGTCAGATTCCCGCTCTTCCGCTGGGCCTCCCGGTCCCAATCCTGGAACTCCAGCGGGATGGCGAGTTGGGACTGGAGCTCATCGTAGATGTCCCGGCCCGTCAACTTCTCGAATACGGCCCCGGCGGCGTTGAAGTCCCAGTTGCTGTAAAGCATATAGGACCCGGGCTCCTGGGAACCCCGCTCCGGAGCATCGGCCAGGTTGTCGCCACCGTTGGAGGCAGGATGGTATACCCCTGTCGGGGCAGTGATGAGGTGGTGAGCAGTTGCCTGCCGCTCGATGTCCAGGAGGCCACCGATGTCGTCGACCCCCAGCTGGGCCATGGTCCTTTCAAGATCGATGGTCCCGTTCTCGACCCAATATCCATACAGCATGGCCAGAACACTTTTCCGGCAGGATGCCAGGTAGGAAAGTCCCTGCGTGTCCCCGAAGCTCCAGACCACCCTCCCCCGGTCCACCACCACGATCCCCGTGGAGTTGGCACTGTCTCTCACGAAGGCAGTCGTCTTCTGCAGGACCTCTGCATCCCAGCCGTAGGCTCCCAACTGGCTCCTGGGGACGGACTCCCACTCTTCTCCGGGGAAGGTCATCCCCGAAGGAACCTGGGCAAACCCGGGGCCTACCGTGGCCAAAAGGAGGAACAAAGACCATAGGGCGAGGCGGGAAGGGATCATGGGTATGGTTCCAAGTTGCTAGAAACGAGGATCGAGGGATCCGAGGAAAAGGAGCGCTCCCCTCAGAAGGGCCGGATCTTGATGTTCCGGTAGCGGATCTCATGGCCGTGATCTTGAAGGCCGATCCGGCCTTCCATGGCCCGGGCATACCCAGCATGAGGGGCGAACTTGCTTTTCGCCACCTGGGCCTCCCATTCCGATGAGAAGAGTTCGTACTCCACCGTCATCTGGCCATTGAGCCAATGCTCCACATGCGTGCCGTCCACCACGATTCGTCCCTGGTTCCATTCCCCGATAGGGTTTGAGGCGGTGACCGCCGAAGGGTGGAGGTCGTAGTTGTCCCCGGTGAGATGGGTGAACATGTCCATCTCTCCCATTGCGATGTAGGCCGAATCGTCCAGAACCTGGTACTCCGGCGCCACCTGCCAGAGGGCCTTGGCCGGGTCTTCTTTGACCCGGAAGAATACCCCGCTATTTCCGACTGGAGTCAGGAGGAATTCGAAGGTCAGTTCGAAATCTCCAAAGATCCCGTCCGACACGATGTCACCCCCGGAACCCTCTTCGCTCCCATCGGAAGCCATGACGATGAGGTTCCCGTCGGCCACGCCCCACCCCGACTCGGGGAAGGACGCCTTGTTGTACCCACGCCACCCGGCCGTTGAGACCCCATCGAAGAGGAGTTGCCAGCCGGCGGCCATCTCATCCTCGGAAAGTGTGTTGTGTGGCTGGTCCGCCGAGACCGCCGCCGTGTCCGGATCACCCGCGCCTTCCTCGCCACCACCGCACCCGGAGAAGAGAGCAAAAACCAAGAAGAGAAGGACGCGAAGACGAAGCACCGTACCCCCGGAGACACCATTCCACCGATCCGCATTCACCCTTTTCATCGCACCCTCATTTCTTCCGGATCCCATCTGATGATCTTCTCCCCGAAATAGCTGTCGTTGCACGCCAGAGCCGGCGCCGCGGCTCTGAAGCCGAATGTGGCGTCCTCGGTGACAGGTGTCCCGTTCCGGACCCCTTCGAAGAAGTTCATGAAGTGGTCGAAGTGGGCTCCTTTATACCCACGCTCAGCCACATAGACGCTCTCAGCCGGGGGAAGCATCTGCTTCCGTTGGGTCCTGAGCTCGTCCATTTCGTCGGCCTTCTGCTGAAGGAACACATCCGTGGGGCCGCTGACCTTGTTCCGTCGCAGAATGACCTCCGTCCAGGTCACGTCCATGGCGCCCTCGCTCCCCACCAGACGAAGGAACGTGCTCCCGGAGGTACCGTCCACGAAATTGACCCGCAGAGAGAGGTTGAAGGGCGGGTGAGCCTCGGCTTCCGGATAGTCGAACATCCCCAACAGCACATCCGGAACCTCCCGGCCGTCCTTCCAGTATCGGAGCCCCCCCTGGGCCGCAATGGTTTGTGGGCCCTTGGAGGAGGTGACGAAGTGGAGGCTGGAGAAGAGGTGGACGAAGAGGTCTCCGGAGACTCCAGTGCCGTAGTCCCGGTAGTTTCTCCAACGGAAGATCCGGAGTGGGTCGTACGGGCGCTGAGGGGCGTCACCCAGGAACTGGCTCCAATCCACCGTCTCTTCCGAAGCGTCGTCGGGGATTGCGTACTGCCAGGCTCCCACGGGATCATTCCGGGCCCAGAACCCCTCTGCATAATTGAGCTCACCGATGACCCCCTCCTCGAAAAGCTCTTTGGCCTTCTCATTCCCCAGTGAACTCATCCCCTGACTCCCCACCTGGAAGGTCTTCCCCGTTTCCTTCTCGGCCCGGATGACCTCCTGTCCCTGGGGAATGCTGTGGACCATGGGCTTCTCGCAGTAGACCGCCTTCCCCGCTCGCATGGCATCTGAGGAAATCCGGCTATGCCAGTGGTCCGGGGTCCCGACGATGACCGCATCGATCTCGCCCCGGGCCAGGACCTCCCTGTAGTCCCGGCTGGTGAAGACGTCGGATCCGTACTTCTCCTTTGCCGCCTCCATCCGCCCGTCGTAGCAATCGCAAGCAGCTACCAGCTTCACACCCGGGACGTCCACGGCCGTATCCACGTCCACCATTCCCATCCCGCCTGCCCCGATGACCGCCACCTGAATCTGGTCGTTGGAGGAGCGGTGTCGGCGATCGGCCAGGACCTCGACCCTCCTGGCATCTGAAGCAGACAGGAGGTGGGGAGTGGCACCAGCCGCAACGGCGGCAGTGGCCATCTTCGAGAGAAAGGACCTGCGGGTCGTGCCCGTTTTCGAGAACCGCATCATTTTTCGTCTCCGATCTGCTTCTACTCAACTCACCCTTGCCTGTCCCGACCTCCAGCATCTCCGGCGACAGGGCCCCGCATCACTCTCACCCTGCGGGGGCCCTGGCCCCGATGCCGGCCGGGGCCTACGGCACCTGGATCTGATCGCCGAAGAAGAGAGCATTCAGGAAGAGCCGGTTGGTGCCCCTCCAATAACCCCGGAAGTTGGTGTTGTCGATGAGGAGCACGACCGTGCCTCCACCGAACCGGTCCACCAACACGGACGGGGACCCACGGAGGCGCTCCCGGTTCGGGGCGGAGATGTACCCGCTGAGAAAGGGGTCGTCGTCAACAAGCTTGGCCACGGTGCTGTAGGGGTTCTCGCTGGGTGCGAAGAAGGTGTTGTGATCCCTCCAGACCGGGAGGAACCGCCGCCAGTATCCGAACCCCAGTGGATGGGTCACATCGAGGTCGGCCTCCCAGATGGAGCCGCCGATGGCCTGGGCCCCTTCGAAGTTCCGGGCATCGGCGTAGTCCCGGCGGGCTCCATCGGGGTCCTCGTCCTCGTCCTCCTCGTCCACAGGCCTCCCAATGCCGGGCTCGGCGATGTTTGGCGTCAGCCCATTCCGGGTGGCCCAGCCGGTGGCCCCACGCTGGGTGATGAGGGTTCCCCCACCCCGGACCCAGGCCTTCAGGGCGTCCAGGCGGTTCCCGATGAAGGCGTTCGTAGCCCCCCCCACCAAGACCAGGACGTCATAGTCCGACCAGTCCACCCGGCCCAGGTCGGTGACATCCACCTTGGTGACGGGGATTCCAATACGTTGGTCCAGAAGGTGCCAGATCTGCCCCACCTCGTAGGAGGACACCCCCTCCCCCATGGGGATGAGGACCCGGGGTGCCCGAACCGGCCGGAAGCTCCCACTCCCGAAGTCGATCCCCTCCACCGAGTTCCCGGTAAGGGCCGCGAACACCTCCACATTCCCCTCCCGGGCGCCCGCCATCACCGCAGCATGAAGGGCGTCGGGGTCCAACGTCTGTGTCGCCACCGGGATGGAGATGGCGCCACGCCCGAGAGACACGTCTCCCTGTGTGGTCCGGGCCGTGAAGGGGCTGTGGGCCACTTCGGCCCTCACACCCGCCGCCTGCATCGCCTGAAGGGCCCGGGGCGTCCCCGAGTCGGTCCAGTCCATCAGGTAGGTAATGGTGCTCCGGTCCACCGGTCCCGCGCCGCCCAGGTCAGGCACTTCGGTGACCTGGCCGCCCAGTGGGAGGCGGCCGTTTCCAAGTGTCATGTCGGGCATTCCGTACGCGAGGCTCACGGTCCAGGCCGAGGCGTCATAGAAAACGCTGTCGGCGAAGGTCTCGGGCCGCTCGAAGATGGAGCGGGCCAAGCGGTACATGGGCTGGCTCGCCGGAACGACCCAGGCCGATCCCGGCGAAAAGGAAACGCCGTGGCCCTCCTGGGGAGTGTCCAGCTCGTACACCTGGATCCGGTGCCGGAGGAGGAGGTCGATGAACTCCCGGTTCAGGGTGGCGTCGTAGGGATCCCCGAAGACCCAGGCCCCCACCTGGTACGCCTCCCCTTCAGTCAGGGCCGAGGCGTAGAAGTCACGCTGGTATTCCCTGAGCCGGTCCTGGTTCTCCACTGTGGCCCGGACCGTGGCCAGCGCGGCCCGGAGTTGGTTCCGGATGGTGAAGGCGAAGGTGAGGAGGCCATGATGGGAGCTCTCTTGCAGGTGGCCCCTGCTGCTGGCCTGTTCGAAAAGGACGGCCATCCCCCCCAGGAAATTGGGGTAGGTGGAGCCGTATCCTGGATAGCTGTTGTCGAAGGTCTCGCCACTGAAGAAGAGGGACCCCATCTCGTCCATGGCCTCCGTCCAATACTCGGCAAAGGTCATGGTGAGGTCGGTATAGAGCTCTTCCGGGAGGAGGGGGTTCCAGGTGCCCACCGGCTTGGTGGGCTCGAAGAAGAAGGAGGAGCTGGTCCCCATCTCGTGGTGGTCCGTCACCACCTGGGCCCGCCAGCTGTGATGGAACTCGATGCGGGCCTTGCTCTCAGGGTTCACCAGGGGGAGCCAATCCCGGTTGAGGTCGAACCAGTAGTGGTTGGTCCGGCCCCCGGGCCACGCCTCGTTGTGCTCCCGGTCCAGAGGGTCGGCCACGAAGGGTTCGGCCCGATTCGAGTTGACCCACTGGGTGTACCGGCCCCGTCCGTCGGGGTTGAGGGTCGGCTCCAGGTGGAAGACGGCCTCCTCCGTGGCCAGCTGCGCCCAGGCGCCGGCCCCGGCGCGCCGGTGGTGGGCCACCGCGTCGACGAGGCGGCCCCCCTCGGCGCAGTGGTGGGCGAGGACCTCCGGCTGCTCCTCGCCCGCGGCGGCGT
>CBDUAX010000260.1:0-6829 GCA_965365235.1 uncultured bacterium | reverse complement strand
CTGCCATGAACGAAAAGGGGCTGGCCATCGGTGAAACCACCATCGGCGGCCGCCGGGAGCTTCGGAACGACGAGGGAATGTTCCTCATTGAAAACCTCCAGGAGTTGGCGCTGGAGCGGACCACGACGGCCCGAGATGCCATCCAGTTGATCGGGGAGCTGGTGGCAGAGTACGGCTACGGAGACTGGGGTGAATGCCTCACCTTCGCGGATTCCAAAGAGGTGTGGCACTTCGAGATCATGGGGGCGGGGCCATTCGATATCGGTGCTGTCTGGGCCGCGGTGCGCATCCCCGATGACCACATCGGGGTCAGTGCCAACATCCCGCGCATCAGCACCCTGGATCTGGAGGACTCGGCCAACTATATGGCTTCGGCGAATGTCCATTCGGTCGCCGAAGAATTCGGGTGGTGGGATCCTGACAGCGGTGAGGAGTTCAAATGGTGGAAGGCCTATGGGAATGTGGACCGGGACGGAAACAACCGACCGCCTTACTCCACCCGTGAGTTCTTCATCCTCAGCACGCTGGCTCCTTCGCTGGGCCTGACCATGGACATGGAGGAGCTGCCATTCTCCGTGAAGCCCGATGAGAAAGTCTCCGTCCAGCGGGTCCTGAACTACTACAGGGAGACCTACGAAGGCACAGAGTTCGACATCACCAAGGACCTCTTGGTCCCGAACCGGTACCGGGAGAGCCCCGATGATCCCGAGTTCGTGAAGAGCCCCTTCGTGAACAACTGGAACGCGGGTCGGGGTCAGGCCGACCTGTTCAATGCTCTGAAGCCGGGCAGCGTTCAACCCCAGCGGACCATCGCCGTGCAGCAGTGCTCCTACTCCCAGGTGATTCAGGCCAGGGACTGGTTGCCGCCCGAGATCGGGACTGTGGCCTACTTCTCCTTCGACAACCCAGGGCAGAGCCCTCGGATTCCCATCTATGCAGGGACCCTCTCCCTCCCCGAAAGCTTCAAAATCGGGTGTCAGAAGAAGTACCGAGAGGACTCGGCCTGCTGGAGCTTCCGCCGGACCAACCGGCTGAGCCAAATCCAATGGGGATGGGCCAGGGAGTACCTGGAGCCCGAAGTTATGGCCTTTGAAGAGCAGATGTTCTTGGAGCAGCCCCTCATCGAAGAGAGGGCGTTGGAGATGATGAAGGCTGAGGGTGGGGACGACCCCATGGACTTCAGGACCTTCCTGACCCGCTACACCAACCGGTTTGCCGGTGGCGCCATGCAGGCGTGGGTAGAGATGGGGGATGCCTTCTGGGCTCACTACGCCCGAGGGTGGTAAAGCTTCGCCGGACCCTCTTCCGAGAAGGGCCGTGAGTGCCCAACGCCCGGCTCGGGGATCCAACCACACATCCCACCCCGGGGCGTTTCGGCGCTCCGGGGTGGTTCTTCCACAACAGGAACCACCATGGAAACCCAGAAGCTTGTCGAGTTCGCCCAGTCGTTGGTCCAGAGGCCCAGCCTGAGCTGCCAGGAGGGGGCGGTGTCTCGCCGGGTGGAGGAAGAGATGTTCGCGCTCGGCTTCGACGAGGTGACCGTCGACGAGAACGGGAGTGTGGTGGGAGTAGTCCAGGGCAGGGACCCGGGGAAAACCCTCCTCCTCGATGCCCATACCGATACGGTAGATGTGACCGGAGGAGTCCCCTGGGCCAGGGACCCATTCAGCGGACTCGTGGCCGACGGCGTCATCCACGGCCGGGGGAGCGCCGACATGAAGGGGGCCCTGGCCGCCATGATCCATGCGGTGGCGGAGGTCGACCGCAGCCGAATCAAAGGCAGGGTCGTGTTGAGCGCATCCACCATGGAGGAGATCCTGGAAGGGGTGGCTCTGAAGGCGGTCATGGAAGCTTACCCTCCGGACTTCGTGGTGATCGGGGAGGCCACCGAGCTGAAACTGGCCAGGGGAGGCCGGGGGCGAGCAGAGATCCATCTGAAGACAATCGGTGTGCCGACCCACTCGTCGGCTCCCCACCTGGGTCGAAATGCCGTCCTGGACATGGCGACGGTCATACGAGCTGTGGAGAAAATCCCACTCGAGGAAGACCCCCTCATGGGGCCTGCCATCCTTGCCCTCACGGAGATCTCTTCGGTTCCCTTCCCAGCCAACTCGGTGATTCCCAGCATCTGTCGAACGACCTATGACAGGCGGTTGCTCCCGGGAGAAACCGCTGAACAGGTCCTGGGGGAGATCACCTCTCTTCCCGAAGTGGGGGACCTCCGACTGGAGGCCCGGATCGGGTTGGGAGAATACACTGCATACACTGGCAACACCCTCCGGAAGGAGAAGTTTTTTCCGGCCTGGCTCTTTCCCGAAGAGGATTGGTTGGTCGCGCGGGCCTCGGAGGGACTGGATTCCAGGGGGCTCGGTCCGGAGATCGGCGCATACCGGTTCTGTACCAATGCTGCCTATTCCGCAGGGGAGGCTGGGGTGCCCACAGTGGGCTTCGGCCCTGGCAAGGAAACCGACGCCCATGTGGTCGATGAAAACCTCAGGATCGAAGAGCTGGAGGCCGCCGCTCGAGGGTATCTCGGCATTGTCGAGGCGGTCCTCCAGTAGGGCTGGTTCGGCCAGTGGAGTTGCCCTGAACGAAAAGGCTGGCCTCAGGCCAGGTCCACTTGTTTTCCAATCAACTCCCCGGCGGCTCTCACGTCCTCTCCCGAGGGACTCTGGAATACCCGGAGTCCGAACTCCGAGACCATGGCAAGAAGATGGTCGAAGATGTCGGCCTGGAATCCTTCGTAGTTGATCCAGTCGGTGTCGTTTGAGAAGACGTAGATCTCCATGGGCAAGCCGGTGGGGCCGGGCTGGAGCTGCCTTACCAGAAGCGTCATGTCCTGGTGGACCATTTGATGTTGCCGGAGGTAGTTGACGATGTAGGCCCGGAAGGTACCGACATTGGTGAGCCTTCGGGTGTTCAGGACCACCTTTCCCGAGGTGTCTTCCCAGCGGCCTCCGGCATCCAGGTTCAGCTCGTTGTGGGCTCTCAGCTCCTCCCTCTTGGTTCGGATGTACTCCTGCATGAGCTCGAACCGAGCGAATCGGTCGACTTCCTCGTCGGACAGGAACCGGATCGTACCCAGGTCCAGGTGGATGGACCGCTTGATCCGCCTCCCACCCGCCTGACTCATCCCCCTCCAGTTCTTGAAGGAGTCCTCAATGAGCTTGTGGGTGGGGATCGTGGTGATGGTCTTGTCCCAGTTCTGGACCTTCACCGTATGCAGGGCGATGTCCACGACGTCCCCGTCGGCCCCGTACTTGGGCATCTCGATCCAGTCCCCGACGGCGAGCATGTCGTTCTGCGTGAGCTGGATGCTGGCAACCAGGGAGAGGATGGTGTCCCGGAACACCAGGAGAAGCACCGCCGTCAGCCCCGCAAGCCCGCCAAGAAAGATCCCAGGGGGTTTGGCCAGCAGGATGGAGACGATCAGGATTGCCGCCGCAATCCAGAGGATGATGGCGACGATCTGAAGGTATCCCTTGATGGGACGAGTACTGGCATCGGGGCGGGTGGAGTAGATGTCGTTGGCTGCATTCAGAACGGCGTTTGCGGAAGCCGCCAGAGTCACGACCATGAAGGAAAGGGCAACCCGCTGGGCCACCTCGTAGACCGGGTCGGGAAGACCGGGGACCAGAACGGCGCCGAAGTAGACCACTGCTGCCGGCGCCAGGTGGGCCAGATGGTGGAACACACGCCTTTCCTGGATGGCATCATCCCAGGTGAATCGCGTCCTTTTCACCACCCTGGCGATCACGCTCAGTAAGAACCCCTTGGCGAGGAGGTCCGCCATCCAGGCAACGACGAATACCAGTGCCGCCCAAAGGAGGGTGTCGGCAAGCGGATAAGCCTGTAGCCAATCGGAAAAGCCGGAGGGGGCCAGGGAGCTGGTTGGAGCACCTTCGGCCGAGGCGGGTTCCTGGGATCCAGGTAGCCAACCAACACCGGGGACATGGGCCAGGGTCGACGGCCAACGAAACAGGGTCAGAGCGATCATCGGGAAAGGCATTTCGTATTCGGACGGGTGGATTCGGGCCACGGTCCTCTCTCCTGCAAACCTACCCGATTCCGGTGACCCCCTCCACCCTCTCAGCGGTCCGCGCGCACCGCATCCACTTCCAACTCGAATAGAAGATCGGCCCGGCAGACAGGGTTTCTGGACGGGAGGATCTTCCCTCCCGGTAGTCCAAGATCCGCCAGCCCACCTTCGAAGGCTTCCACGGTTCCACTGTCCCGGAAGTAGGCATTCCCCCGAACCACGTCCTGGAATCCCATCCCGCGAGAATCGAGGATCGCCGATACGACCTTGACGGTAAGGGCCATCTGGGCCTCCACCTGGCCGGCGTGGGCTGTTTCCCCTTTTGGATCGATACTGGCGGTCCCCGAAACCAGGACCCTTCGGTACCCGGGTCCCGTGACTTCCGCGGCTCTTGAAAACGAACTCCCGTAATCGCCAGCGGGACATTGGAGCGGGGAGACCACATCCACGACCCTCGATTCCCCGGCCTTCGGCTTCATCGCCAGAGCAGAAGCGAGGAGGGCGGATCCTTTGTGGTTCCGTCCTCCGATTCCCGTCGAGGCAGGGACATACCCTTCGAAAACCCCCCGCTCCCGGAAGAGTTGACTGCGCACTTTGTTGAACTGTCCGTACCATCCGAGGATGTGGTCAAGAAAGAACCAGGTCCGGACCAGGTTCTTCAGATCCATGCCCTGTGTCCCCAGGGCTTCCTCGATTCTCAACAGGGTATTGAGTGTTTGATCCACCGGATGGGCCAGGGGGTCGTACGGTGCCACACTCCCCAAGATGCAATACCTGGTACCATTGGCCTTGAAGGCTCGTCCCAACACTTCGCCATCGAGTCGGACGGTCTCTACCGGAGCCCCTTTCAGAAGGTGAAGCTGAATCCCAGCCACCCCCCCACCCAGGGCCGGAGACCCATCGAGAAGGGAGATCGGCCAGTCCGAGGAGCCCAAAAGATGCCCGATCCCCTCTCGGACGCCCTGGAATGTGTCGGCGGAACCGAAATACCGGACCTCCAATACCTGAGGCCACCCTTCGCCGAATACGGTTTCCTGAAGCTGGTCGATGAGGGAAACAACCGGGTCGGCCGGATCAGGCAGGAGGGTGTGGAACCATTCCTGAATCCCATTTTCATGGGTGATGGCACCTGTCATGGGCTCTCCGCTCGGGAATAGCTGGACCGGGCTTGGAATCTATCCCGACTGTAGGCTCCTGGGCAGCCCGGCCAGATTTAACGTTGGATCCCCTTCGAACCATCCACTCTCCAATACATCAGAAAACCGTGGACCCCAAGGGCCATGATATGAAGATACGACGCGTAGTCACCCTCACCGTTTTCCTATCCTTCCTCTGCCTGGCCCTTTCCGGGATTTTTCTCTTTCTCAGCCCTCAGGGAAGGGTGGCCTACTGGTCCGGGTGGACCCTCTTGGGTCTCGGAAAGGACCAGTTCAGCGCCATTCACACGACCTTTATGGTCCTTTTCCTCACGGTGGGCGTGTGGCACATCGTGCTGAATTGGAGACCCATCACGGGATATTTGAAAGACCGGTCCAGGAAGGTTCGCCTCTTTACGCCTGAGTCCTCTACAGCCATGGCCCTGGCCTTGCTTTTCCTCCTGGGGCCTCTCACCGGACTCCCGCCTTTCAAGCAATTCCTGGACGCCGGAGAAAAGGTGAAAGCGCATTGGGAAAATAAGTCGGGTTCCCCGCCATGGGGCCATGCGGAGGAGAACACTCTCCAACGGTTTTGCCGGGGAATGGAGGACTTCGAGCGCCTGGAACACGGACGCCTGGTAACCATCGACTGTGAGGTCGCTCTGGACCATCTCCGAGAGCAAGGCCTTTCCGTCGAGGGTCTTCGGCAACCGATCCTCGAGATCGCCCAGGCCAACGACATCACACCCCAGGAAGTGGCGGCCGTGGTTTTGGAGGTTGCTGTGGCGCGGGAGCCGGAGGGTGGAGAGGAAGTTTTGGACGATCCGCTTGGGGATGGACGCTACCTTCGGCCCTACTCTGGCTTGGGTCGCTTGACCATGGTTGAGTATGCCGAGGAATTTGGTCACGACCTCACGGAAATCCTCCGGATCCTATCCTCTCGTGGCCTCGATCTCGATCCCGAAACAAAGCTCAGAGATGAAGCCAGGCGATTTGACCTCAGTCCGGAAGAGATCATCGAGCTCTTGAACGAAGGCGGCTGAGGAGGCGTCTGGCTGGAAAAGGAAGGCCCGGCGAGGCCGAAGGGCTCACCGGGCCGCACCGGACACCTGGCCCGGTTTACGATCCCCCATCACCGAACCATTCGATATCTCTCCAACCACTTCAGATCGAACTCGTCCGTCCGGAGCAGGTAGACCGCCGGATCCCCTCGGGCGGTGGTCCCGAATCCGATCAGCTCCCTGCCCTGGGGAAGGTCGACGGTGCCGATCTTGAGACCCTCCTGATCGAAGACGTCCATCTGAGGGTTCTGCTCTCCCGGGAGCCACCGCTCTACCCACAGTTCCCCCGTGGGTGCCACCCGGGATCGGTCGGGCCGGAAAGGCGGGAATTCTTCCGCCCATTCAAAGTCCAGCAAGTTGGGCTCGTCCCCTCCGAACCCTCCGCCGCCGCGGCTCATGGACATTTCGGCGGCGCCCGAACCGGACGAAGAGATCATCACCGAGAGGCCCGCGGAGCTTCGCTGGTCGAGGAAGGCATATTTGTCGTCCTCTGAGATGCTCCGGCGCTCGAAGGGGTTTTGGGGCCCGGCCACCACACTACCGTCTGGAAACCGCCATTCAACGGCGTACCCATTGGCCCTCACAACCGCAAG
>CBDUAX010000259.1:0-6896 GCA_965365235.1 uncultured bacterium | reverse complement strand
TCTCGGACCACCCGGGGTTGAAGACCTGCTGGACGATGTCCCGGACCACGGCCGAGGAGGCAAGGATGAGGAGGGAGTCGACGGTAGACATGATGGCGGCCAGGACCACCACCAGGAAGACACCGGTGAAGATTGCCGGGAAGAGGGAGGCGCTCATTTCGGGTAGAATGGTCTCCGGATCCAGGAGGCCCGGGAAGAGGATACGCCCGGCCATTCCCGAGAGGATCGCCCCCACGTCGAATCCGATGACGCAGATGACGGCGATGAACCCGCCCTCGACGATCTGTTTCTGATCCCGGGCCGAGATGAATCGAGTGAGGAGTTGAGGGGCTCCAAGGAAGGCCAAACCAATTCCGACGAAGCCCACGGCACTGACAACCCCCGGGATGGAGAACCCGAAGGAGCCCATGGGTTTGAGGAGGGCCGGGTCCTCGGCGTGGAGGGCACCCATCACCTCGGTCCAACCTCCGGCAGCCGGGATGGCTACGATGGGGAGTGTCACGAGGCAAAGGAACATGAGGACCCCCTGAAGGAGGTCCGAGTAGGCCACGGCCTTGAATCCTCCCACCGTGGTGTAGTAGAGAATCACCGCTGCTCCAATGAACACCCCGGCCGAATAGCTGAGCCCGAGGAAGGAACCGAAGGCTTTTCCGGAGGCCGTCAGCTGAGCCGCCGTGTAGGCGGTGACCATGGAGAGGATGATGACGACGCTGATCCACCGGAGGATGTGGTAGCTGTCCTTGAAGCGTGATTCTAGGTAGTCGGGAACGGTGATGGAATCGAACCGGTCTGTGTACTCCTTGAAGGGGCGGGCCACGAAGGTCCAGGCCAATGAGATCCCCAGCACTTCCCCCAGGATGATCCAGAAGGCGTGGGCCCCCATGGTATAGCCCATCCCCGTCAGGCCCAGCAGGAGCCAGGCGCTCTCTCCGGTGGTGTTGGAGGAGAAGGCGATGACCCAGGAGGGGAGCTTCTTCCCCGCGACGAAATATCCCGCGACGCTCCCGGACTCCCGCCCTCCCCAGAGCCCGATAGCGAGGAGGATCAGGAGGTAACCCACCAGAACGGCGATGATGGTGGTGGAGTACATGGGCTCAGGGGGGCTCGAAGGAGGGGGGGGCTTGGATGTCGGACTGGGGATCCAACCGGGCAGAGGCGGGAGGCTCGGGTCCGGTCCCCGGACCCCCCTCTCCCCTATGAGCAAGGTAGAACCTCAGGCTGATGCTGAATCCCAGTCCGACCCCGACCAGAAGGAGGAGCCAGGAGGTCCAGGGAAGCCCGAGGATCATCAGTCGCCGCCCACGGTAGCGCAGGCCTGTCGGACACGATGCAGGGCGTCGTCCACCTCGGCCTCCGTCACCAGGAGGCTCGGCCCGAAACGGATCACATTGTCCCGCAGACCGGCTTTACCCAGAAGCAGACCCTCCTCCTTAGTGGCTTCCATGAAGGCGGTGGTACGAGGCGCATCCGGCTCTTTTGAACTCCGGTCCTTCACCAGCTCGATGGCTACCATCAGCCCCATTCCCCGAACGTCACCGATCCAGGGGAAGTCCTCTGCCACTGAGAGGAGTCCGGCCCGGAGTTGGGCGCCGCGGGCGTTGGCGTTTCCTGGGGTATCCTCTTCTTTCATGACGGCAAGCGTCTCGGCCATTGCGGCCATGCATACGGGGTTCCCACCGAAGGTGGAGATTGTCTTCCCCTTCCACGACTCGGCGATCTCATCGGTAGTGATGGTGGCACCCACCGGCATACCTCCGGCGATACCCTTGGCCATGACCATGATATCCGGTACCACGTCCCAGTGTTCGATTCCGAACCACTTTCCCGTCCGCCCGAATCCGGCCTGGACCTCGTCGATGATCAGGACGCCGCCGTACCCGCGGATGATCTCGGCAGCTCGCTGGAAGTAACCCTTCGGTGGCACGACAAACCCTCCGGCACCCTGGATCGTCTCGGCCAGGAAGGCCGCTGGGTGGCCGTTGGTGGTGCTGAGGATCACCTCCTCCAGGTCCCTGGCATACGCCTCCGCACAACTCTCATCGCACGGAGTCTTGAAGCGGCACCGATATGGATAGGGAGCCATGGTGTGTTTGACGTTGGCCAGGAAACTCGGGAGCGGCCGCCAGGAACTGAGTCCGGTGAGATTGGTGGCCAGCGTGCTTCGGCCGTGGTACGCGCTCCGCAGGGCGATGACCTCGTTCTGGCCCGTATAGATACAGGCGAGGTTGATTGCCGTCTCGATGGCCTCCGTGCCCGAGTTGCTGAAGAAGGTCCTCTTGAGATTTCCAGGAGCGATCTCAGCCAAGCGGCGAGCGGCATCGATTTGAGGCTCGGTCACATAGAGTGTGGAGGTGTGACCCAGCTTCCGGGCCTGCTCCGAGACTGCCGAGACGAGTCGTGGGTGGCAGTGCCCGATGGAGGTGGAGAGGATACCCGAGAAGAAATCCAGGTACTCCTTTCCGTCGGCGTCCCAGACTCTGGTCCCCTGGGCGCGGGCCATTACGATGGGTTCCGAATAGAGGTGTCCGACACAGGGGAACAGGAACTCCTCCTGACCCTTGAAAATCTCCTGGCTTCGGGTGGCCGTTGCCGTTGTCTCCATTTCTTTCACCTCGGTCTTCTTCGTTTTCGGAGGTTGGAAAACTTCGTCGCCTTCCAGGCTACGAGAGAACCCGGGTTCGGCCCAGGGGCCTCTTCACTGATCGACTAAAGGGACCTGGAGGATCACCATCGTGAAATGACGACCCTTTTGTCCGTGTAGAAGTCGATGGCGTCCTTTCCCTGGGCCTTCAGGTCACCATAGAAAGAAGAGCGAGCACCACCGAAGGGAAAGAACGCCATGGGGGCAGCGACACCGATGTTGATCCCGATCATGCTGATTCCGGCCTTGTAGCGGAACTCCCGGGCCGCCTTGCCGCTGGAGGTGAAGATCCCCGTGGAGTTCCCGTAGTGGACTCGATGCATGAGTTCGACCGCTTCATCCACAGTCTTCACTTTGGCGAGTCCAGCTACCGGGCCGAAGATCTCCTCTTTCCCCAGGGCCATCTCCGGAGCTACGCCCTCGAAGACCGTGGGTCCAATCCAATGACCGTGGGGAAGATCCGGAACCGAGGCGCCCCGACCATCGAGGAGGAGCTTCGGCCCTTCCTGGGCCCCTTGTCCGATGAGGTCCACGACTCGGTCCCGATGAGGCCGGGACACCAGGGGCCCCATCTCCACGCCGTTATCGAGTCCGTATCCGACCTTCAGAGACGAAGCCCCGTCCAGAAGGCGCTCCCGCATGGGCTCGTAAGCGTCCGCCACCCCGACAAGCATGCTTCCGGCCAGGCACCGCTGTCCTGTAGAGCCAAAGACCGAGTCCATCAAAGCGGCACTGGCGCGATCGAAGTCGGCGTCGGGGAGGACCAACATGAAATTCTTGGCTCCCCCCAGTGCCTGGACCCGTTTTCCCTCCTGGGCCGCCTTGGAATAGAGGAAACGGGCTGTGGCGCTGGAGCCTACGAATGAAATCCCCTGAACGTGGGGGTGCTCCACCAAAGCCGATACGGCTTCTCGTCCCCCATGGACAACGTTCAAAACCCCAGGTGGAAGACCGGCCTGGGCAGCCAGGTCAACGATCCGTTGGTGCGTGAGAGGGTCCTGCTCACTGGGCTTCAAGACGACGGTGTTGCCGGTTGCCACCGCATACGGCCAGAACCAGAGGGGGATCATGACGGGGAAGTTGTACGGAGTAATGACCCCGAAGACCCCCAGCGGTTGTCGAATGGTCTCACAGTCGATTCCGGGAGCGATGTCCTCCAGCGTCTCTCCCATCATCAATGTGGGGATGCCGCAGGCATGTTCCACATTCTCGATACCCCGACGTACCTCACCCATGGTCTCGGCCAGGATTTTTCCGTGCTCCATAGTGAGGAGTCGGGCCAGCTCCTCATGATGCTCGTCCAGGAGCCCCTTCAGCCTGAACAGGACTCTGGCCCGGTCCACAGCCGGGGTGGAGCGCCAGGCTGGATACGCTCGGGTGGCTGCATCAACCGCAGCATCAATGTCGGAGGCTGGGGAGAGGGGCGTGGTCCCCAGGCGCTCCCCTGTTGCGGGGTTTGTGACTGGGAGGAACTCGCTCGCCCCGGAGGTGGTCCAGGAGCCATCGATAAAGTTCGGAACCGGAGCGGGGTCGTTTCCGGTTTCGTTGAGTGGTGCGGACACGGAAGCCTCCACGAGGGTTGAGTTCCGTACATGAGCTTGGCCTTTGAGGAGAAAGTGTACGGAGGGGCCGGTGGCTACGCCACTCGAAATGATCCAGGGTTACCGGTGGACCCGGTCCGAGGGGGGGGCAAGCTTGGGTGGAGATTGTGGGAAGGGATAGAAAACCTCACCGGCTTCGGAGGCTTCCTTGTGCAGGGACCCGGGATGACCGACCATGACATCTCCGAAGCCCCCACAGGTGGGAGGGGGAGGCTCTCACGGGAAGAGACGCCCTTCTCCCCATTGGAGTCCCTACATGTCTGACGTCCGGTGCCACCATCCTGCAGGAAGAATCCCCGGCTCGGTTTGCGGTCTCTTTGCCGCCGGTCTTTTCCTCGGGGCCTGCAACGGGGGCGTTCCCGATCCAACTCCGGCAGACCTGGTACTCCTCAACGGCAACGTCATCACCGTTGATGCTGAAGACCGTATCGCTCAGGCGGTGGCGGTCCGGGACGGAAAGATCCTCTCCGTCGGCTCAACCGAGGAAATCGAGGCTTATTCCGGAGCGGAGACCGAAAGGATCGACCTGAATGGACGTACCGTCACGCCCGGACTGTTGGACGCCCATGCCCATTTCTGGTCGTCTGGGGCGGACCGGCTATACGTCCTGGACCTCAGCTACCCCAATGTCACCAGTATCGAGGAGGTGAAGGTCGCCGTCGCCGAGCAGGTAGCAGGCCTGGAGCCAGGGGAGTGGGTCCAGGGGATCGGATGGGACGAAGGGAAGTTGGAGGAGCTCCGGTACATCTACGCTTCCGACCTGGACGCGGTGGCTTCGGAAAACCCGGTCTGGCTCACTCACACCATGGGGCACTATGGCGTCGCCAATAGCCTGGCGCTGGAAATGGCGAATATCCGGCCAGGCACCGCCGACCCTGCGAGCGGGACCATCGATCGGGATGTCGATGGAACCCCCACCGGTGTTCTCAAGGAATCGGCTCAGGGCCTGGTCAGCGGGCTGATCCCGGGCTTTACAGACGATCAATTCAGGGAGGGAGTCCGGTCTCTTGCCCAGGCCTTCAATGAGGAGTGCATGACCGGGGTGAAGGATCTGGGCCTTACCCCCCGGGCATGGGATGCCTATGAGGACATACGGGATGAAGGAAAGCTGAATCTCCGGATCTTTGGCCTCTGGGGTGGCGGAAGGTCACTCGAAGCCACGCAAGAGATCATCGAGCGGATCGGATCCATCACTCAACCTAGACTCTCCACTGGGGACGACCAGCTGATCCGGGGCGGAGTCAAACTCTATCTGGACGGGAGCGGCGGTGCCCGGACGGCCTGGCTCTACGATGAGTGGAACAAGGACTTCCAGGATGTTGACGAAGGAAACTTCGGCTATCCGGTCGTGGATCCGGACATGCTTCGTGAGCAGGTGAGGATGTATCACGATGCAGGCATCCACGTCAGCGTTCACGCCATCGGGGACCGGGCCATCGACTGGATTGTGGACAGCTACTGGATGGCGCTGGAAGCCAACCCGACCGTAGGCCTTCGCCATGGCATCATCCACTCGAACATCCCAACCGATCATGCACTCCAAAGGATGGCGGAGCTTCAGGAGCGTTTCGACGCGGGCTACCCGGAACCACAGGCCAACTTCACCTGGTGGATTGGGGACACCTACGCCGGGAACTTCGGTCCTGAGCGGGCCCTACGGCTGAATCCGTTCCGAACCTACCTGGAGAACGGGATTCGGTGGGGGGGTGGATCTGACTACCCGGTCACCCCTTTCCCGGGCCGAAACGGGATCTGGGCTTCCATTTCCAGGGAGACCCTCCTGGGCGTTTACGGCTCCAATCCATACGGAACAGCCGAGTCCGTGGACGTCCGGACTGCCTTGAGGTCATTCACGCTCTGGGCGGCCCACCAGATGTTCCTGGAGAAAGAGATCGGGTCCATCGAGGTTGGGAAGTACGCTGATCTGGCTGTGTGGGACAAAGACTTCTACTCTGTGGACACGGACAGTATCCGTGACATGAAGTGTGAGATGACTCTCTTCCAGGGGAGGATTGTCCACGGCGCCTCCGGATCCTGAGGACTGGCCGGATGGCTGTGGATTTGTGAGATTGGTGCGGGGAAGAAAAACAGTTGGCGCCGGCGTGCGCCACGGAAGTATCTTTCCTACAAAGCACTCCCTCGCGTCGAGGGTGTATTCACCGCCAGGAGAACAACAATGCGCATGACCGGGGTAGTAAAGTGGTTCAACGATCAAAAGGGGTTTGGCTTCATCACTCGCGACGACGGTGAAGGGGACGTGTTTTGTCACCATAGTGCCATCCAGGGTGGTGGCTTCAGGTCATTGGCCGAGGGTCAGAAGGTAGAGTTCGACCTCGTCCAGGGGCAGAAGGGCCCTGCCGCGGAGAACGTGGCGAAGCTCGACGACTGAGGTCCTGTTCCACCTGGAACCGGCCGAAAAAGCCGAGTAGAAAACCCGCAGCGAAACTCGTCGCTGCGGGTTTTCTGGTCTCGGGTGCGGGACGGCACGACGGAAGGTTACCCCCTTCATGGTCCGTGAAAGTGGAAGTCGGTCAACCTCTCCCCAAAGTACTTCTGGAGGATCGGGCATTGGCCTTCTTCCTGATAGGCTCCACTTCCAGGGGGTAGCGAGCGGCGACACGTTCGAAGTCGGACTTGGCCAACCAGTAGACCTC
>CBDUAX010000258.1:0-6908 GCA_965365235.1 uncultured bacterium | reverse complement strand
TACACGGTGGTGTTGAAAATCGGCGACCAGACCTTCACTCGGACCCTGGAGGTGCTTGAAAATCCGGGGATGCCGACGGGTTGAAGGTGGGATCGGCCTGCGAGGTTGATGAGCTGTGACGGGTGCCTTCAGGCCGATCCCCAACCCACCAGGCTGACTTGGGAAAGGGCCGTCCCCGGAAGGGGGCGGCCCCTTTTTCCAACTCCTCGGGGGTCCCGCGCCAGTCAGTCAAAACTGACATCACGAAGCTCCAAGGAAGGTGAACCCCGCTCCCGGATCGGCAGGCAAAGTAGACCTCGGGTTGCGATCCATTTATCCGGGAAAGGGAAGATCAGTCCACTGCTGGGCGTTCTCCCCCGGGGTCCGTCTTCACCCCGACATCCTCTAGGATCCCCAGAGGCCCCCGCTCCCGGATGACCCCCAACTCTTTCTCATCCCGGGCCAGCAAGGACCCGGCAAACCCCAGAGCATTCACCGATATGGACCCAAACATCTCCGCGGACCGGGGCACAAAGAGCATCCACTCCTTCGTGACCAGAAGATTGTACGGATCTGGCGTGGCCGAGTTGTCCCAGCCCCGGAACATTTCCAGGTAGATCTCCTGGGTGGCCGAGGCCGCCTCTGACGGGGGCAACGACCCCAGATGACCCACCCGAGCGAGGGAATGCGCGAAACGAAAGGAGGGTACTGTGCCGAGCAGGGGCCCCTGGAAGGAGGCCATCCCGGGAAGGGAATCCAGTAGCGTACCTTCCAGGCACCCACCCAGGGGCAGCGGCACCTGTTGCAGGTGTTTGTGGCGTTGGCTGGCACCGGCGATTTCGCCGGAGTTGTAGAAGGCCAGGCTTTGGAATTCCCTCAGGCATATCCACATGGCCTCGAAGTCGGCAGCGGTGAGAAGGGTCTCCTGCTCCTCGAACGCTCGGGTCACAATCAGCAGGTGGTTCTCCATGACGTTGAACTTGTTCAACAGGCAGAGATGGGTTTCGGATACATCGGCCACGAAAAGGGCATCTTCGTACGGGAGGAAAGGATTCGCTCCAGTTCGGCGCTGGGTGATCTTGGCCCGGCGCTTCCGTTCGAGTTGCTGCACCAGGTGGACCTGAAAACGAATCCCTTCTTCTTCCACCAACTCGATTCGGGTCGGTATCCGTTCCAGGGCCCCGCAATGAATCGCGAACTCCGTCCTGTCGAGCACAGTCTTCCAGAGCGAGCCTGTTTTCATCGGTGACCGAAAAGCTGTCCGAAAATGGGGACCGGATCCAGGACACCCCAGGAGGATTCCCATGCCGGGCCATCGGGGATTGAAGAAGAAGGAGAAAGGCTAAAGCTCAAACGCCCGATGAGGCAAGATGGGCCAAGAAGAGAGGGTTGGGGGTGACTACTCGTACCCTGCTCGGCAACCGAACCCGAAGAAGTCGGTGCCAGTCCCTCAGCCGTCTCGGAGCAGCACAACAATTCCCTGACATCTCCCACGAAACCTTCTGGCCCCCTTCCCGTATCTAACTTGTGTCGGCCTCGTCCCCGGCGGAGTGACCCCCTCATGAGCTCAGGACCGAGCTGCAGAGGAGATTTTACGATGAGGGGAATCCGTCTTATCACAGCCGGGTTGGTGGCAATCGCTATGATCACATGCCCCAACCCACTCTCCGTTGACTCCCTCCTGGCCCAGAAGGTAGAAAAAGGGCAGGCGGAAAGATCAGAAAAAGCCGATCGTCTCGAGACCCTCGCCGCGGAACTCCTGGCAGAAGGCGAGACCGACGTGTGGGAGGAGGCTGCCGAGTTGTTCGAAACGGCGGCTCGGATCCGCCCTGAGTCCGACATCGGTAGGGTGGAGGATCTCAGGACGGCGGCGAACATATGGTACTGGGCCGGGAGGACGGATCATGCCCGGGTCCTCACAGAGGAAGCCGCGCTGATCGCATCCAATCTGGGGAAGCCTGCGCTGGCAGCCCATATCTACCTCGATGCCGCGGTTCTCTCTGCTGAGCTGAAGATGGGGCGTCATACCATCGCTGCGGCCCGTCAGGCCGAGCTGCTGGCAGCCTCCCCTGTGATTTCCAGCACCGAAAGAGAGGCAATTCGCATCCGCCTGGAGCGGTTGAACGCCCCCACCCGGTTGGGCCAGATCATGTGACAAGGGCTTCGACAGAGTCCTAATGCCGTCCTGAGGCTCGAAGCAGGATTTTGGCTCCCCGCCGGCACCACCCGGCGGGGGGCCAGAGCCACAGGGGTGGGAGGCGGTTCAACCTGTTCCCCCCCCTTCCGGGCGCGGTTCGTCGAGGAAGCCGAATATCCACAGCTAGCCCTTTCTCCCTTCTCTGGCCCTAGACCTCCACATCCCACCCCCTGGATCCCCCGAGTCTTTTCCACCGTGTCATCGCTCTCAGCCACAAGGAGGGTAAGGCTCGGCTTGTTTTCCTCATTCCTTGGGGCCCCTCTCCCCTCCATCCCAGGGGGTCTGTAGATTGGCCACCCCCGCCCGGGGTGAGGGGAACCATGAACCAGTCTTCTGGGAGGCTCTTCCCTGAAGCATCAGCGTGACGGCCTCGGATGAAACAGGGGGGCTCCCCTCCGAATTCCGTGGCCGGCCAACGAAAACCAAGCGCCCAGGCATCGTCATGCGCCCAATGAGAGTGGTCTTTTCGTCCCTTGTCGCCTGTGTATTCCACCTTCTTCTGGGGCCGATGTCCTGCTTGCAGGCCCGGTCGGCGACTTCTTTTCAGGACCCTCCGGGCACACAGGCGGTAGAGGTTCCAGGCGGCTCCGGCCCAGTGGCCTGGTTCCCTTTCGACGGTACCGTAGGGGATGTCGCTGCCCCTTCTGTTCCCGGCACCTTTCATGGAATCCCGGTTTTCTCGAGGGGGCTCGATGGACAGGCTCTCAGCCTGATGCAAGAAAGCCCCGCGGCTTTTCTGACCATCGATCCTACCAGCCTTCCCTTTCGAAACGACCAGGACTTTTCGGTTCAATTCTGGATGAGAACGACAGAAGAGTCCGACAGGCAGTTTGTGGTTCTCTCCCAGAAGGAGTTCGCGGAGAAGAGCCTCACTTCTCAGAAGGGATCCGGGTGGGTTTTCTATGTATCGGACGGAACGTGGGCCTGGAACATGGGCTCCGGGGACCGACGGATCACCTATGAGCGGGAAAACGGGAAGTCCATGCCATTGAATGACGGAAGATGGCATCAACTAACCATGACCTACAGCAGTGCGCGATCAGACGTCCGGTTGTTCTACGATGGGAACAACTGGGTCTGGTACAAGGTGAGGGATTCGGAAGGATTCGATTTCACCGGTGCATATCCCCTGGTGGTAGGGTGGGACGGAAGAGAAAGCGCACCAGTGGAGGAAATCACCCCGGCCATTCTGGAGGGCGCCGAACAACTCCAGGCGCTGGTCGACACCTTCAACGGCATCGGCCTGGACGAACTGGAGCCCGACGAGTTTGTTCATCTGATCGTGGATCCACGGCGCCTCTTCGACCGCAAGGTGGAGGAACGGGCCACCCTGCTGGGGGCCGACAGTGTCGACTTCCTGGAGGCAATGTCCCAAGTCGATTGGGGACCCCTGGCCGAACTCGAGTCGGGGCTGATGAGCAATCCCTACACGGTCCATCAGGTCTTGAACTTCATGGACACGGCACCCCTGATGGAGGTCTTTGAACTGGTCGACGGAGTGGTGACCCTTCGGACGGAAGCAGCCAAGGCCTTCACTCGGGAGGAGCGCCTCGAGGCACCGGAATTCGACATCGACGACCTGGCCGTGTGGGATCGTGTGTTATCCCCCGAGGAGGTCATGAACTCCTATGCGGAGTTTTTTGAGCCTGTGATTGCCGACCCGTCGAGAGAACCCTCCTCCCTAAACGCAGGAGCGTGGAACATTTGGCACGGCGGAAGACACTTCACGGTGGATGAGCACGGCTGGGATTCCAGAGTGGCCATCGCGGAAATCATCGAGAGAGAAGCCGTCGACGTCGTCATGATGCAGGAGACGTATTCATCCGGAGATTTCATCGCCGCGGAGCTAGGCTACTTTTTTGCCACCACAGTTGACTGGGACTATCTGAATCAGGGCTCAAACATCTCCGTGCTGAGTCGCTATCCCATCACGGAGCTGCACGTTCAAGAAGACTCGCCATTCATGAATGTGGGCGTCAAAATCGAGCTGAGCGAGAACCAGGATTTGTATGCGATGTCGAACTGGTATGGGATGGATCAGTTCCCAGCTGTTTTCAATTTTCAAAAATCCAGGTTCCACGAATCCGACTCCATCCCCACCCTGTTCGCCGGCGATTTCAACGCCGTTCCCCATACGGACGGAGGAGATAGCCCCGCTTCCAGAGTCCTGCTGGACGCCGGCTTCACCGACGCCTACCGAAGCCTACATCCCGATGTCGAAACGCATCCCGGATTCACGCATCGCAGTGGCTCGAGAATCGATCAGCTCTATTACAAAGGCAGGGGTTTGAAAAACACCTCGACACGGGTGATCTCGGAATGGCCACTTGGATTCCCTTCTGACCATTTCCTCATCCTGGCCTCCTTCGAACTGGGCCGATGATCACCAGGACCGGTTCTTCGCCCTCTTTCGAGAATCCCGACTGGAATCCCGGGACCTATACCTGACCCCGGGGCTCAATCAAGACTGAGGCTGGGGGGGGATTCGGGAAGGGTAAAGGAGGGGCCTGCTAGGCTTGGAACCAGTGGGCCTCGATGGCTCTGATCCGGATCTCTGATCCCGATGATACCGGCCGAGGCGTTGGTTCAGGGTGGACAGGCCCTCCGCCAAAAGCCGAACGTCGCCCTGCAGACCTTCATCTTCACCTCGACCTTGGTAGGGCGGCCTTCGAAGCCATCCATCCGGCCGTCCAATGCGTCGAAACGCTCGTCGATTTTGCCAAACTTTTGGCCAAGGAAACCGATGAGATCTATGTATTGGTCAGCCGTCATTGACCTTCAAGCTGGGGTCGAGGCGTCGAGGAGTCCTAGCTAACGGTCTCCCGGGGCGGGGCCATGTTTGGTTGGGACACAAAAGCTTGAGCTGAACGCGCTCACCCCGCCCCCAACCTCTTTCCTTTCTTCCTCCTACATAATCCTCCCTTTTATCTTCGGGTTTTGTTCGGTTTTGTATCACATGGCTGTCGCCCTATCCCGACGAGAGCCTCTACCATGGCACCCAAACATCCATAGTCCATGTCTCTTCCCTACGTCGAGCTCCATGCCCATTCGGGCTTCTCCTTCCTGGACGGCGCCTCCCACCCGGAGGAGTTGGTTCTGAGGGCGAAGGAGTTGGGATATCCGGCTCTGGCGCTGACGGATCACAACGGACTTTACGGCTCTATGGAGTTCGCTCGGACTGCCAAGGAGGAGGGTCTCCAGCCCATCACCGGGGCCGAGGTGAGCATCGATCCGGCAACGGTGCCGGGGCTGGAGAGGTTCGCGGAAGTCGTCCTCGGTTGGGCTGGCCGGGGGGAATCGCGCAACAGAGAGCGCGCGTCGCATAATGGGGACGCCACGGCCCGCAACGGGAAAAAAGCTGCCATCGGCGGACTCGAATCCACCCCCGGCGTGGAACCCGTCTCTCCCGACATCGGCCTTCACCTCACTCTGCTGGCCGAGACCCCGCAGGGATATGCCAACCTATGCCGTCTCATCACACGGTCCCGCATGGACGTAGAGGACCGGCGGAATCCTCTTCTCCCCTTCCCTGCCCTCCTGGACCCAAAGAGCGTCCGGGGAATCGTTCTCCTCACCGGATGTCGCCGGAGCCCCCTGTGGGCAGCACTCCGAGACAGCCAGGCCACCGGAGAAGCCCTTCTGCAACGAATGATGGACGCCTTCGGCCCGTGGAATGTCTTCGTGGAGCTTCAGGAGAACTCCGTCAAAGGGGACCGAGCCCGGAACCGGGCCCTGGCCCGCCTGGCCGACCGCTTCGCCATTCCTGTGGTGGCCACCGGGAACGTTCACTACCACCGTCCCGAGCGGCACCGTCTTCAAGACGTTCTGGCCTCCATCCGGAACCGGGCCACCCTGGATAATGCTCACCCGGTCAGGCGCCCCAACGCGCTTTTTTATATGGCCTCCGCCGAGGAAATGGTGCACCGATTCCGGAGCCGTCCCGACGCTATCTCCAACACCCTGCGAATCGCCCAGCGCTGTGCCGCTTTCGACCTCACCCAGGACCTGGGCTACGAGTTTCCGGATTTCGAGGGAGCGGGAAACGGGAAGACGGCCATCCAGATCCTGGCCGAAACCTGTCGGGCACTTTTGGACGACCGGTACCCGGTGGGATCGGGATCGAAGGAAAAAAAGAAACGCCAAGAAGCCGAGAAGCGCCTGGAGGAAGAGATCCGGCTGGTGGAGCACCATGGTCTTTCAGGCTTCTTCCTCGTCTACCGGGACATCATGAACCTGGCCCGGGAGGTAGCGTATAGGGTCCGAGGCGATGCCCCCCGGGCTTTTTCGGGTCTTCCACCGGGTCGAGGCCGGGGCTCCTCGGTTTCTTCCATCATTTGTTACCTCATCGGGCTTTCCCACATCGATCCGGTAGAGACCAACCTCTTTCTGGGTCGCTTCCTGAACGAGGCTCTGAACACCGTTCCGGACATCGACCTGGACTTCCCCCGGAACATTCGGGAAGAGCTCATCCTGGCCGTCTACGAGAAGTACGGGAGCGAGCATGCCGGCCTGGTCTGCACCTTCCCCACCTACCGCCTCCGCTCGGCGGTCCGGGAGATCGGCAAATCACTGGAGCTCCCCCTGGGAGACCTGGAAAAGCTCACGAAGCTGGCCGAGCGCCGGTCCGCCGGGGGACTCAAAGAAGAGTTGGAAACGCTACCGGAGTTCAAGGAGAAGGCGAAGGCTCCCCTCTGGCAGGCGCTGGGAGAGCTGGCAGAGGAGATTGCCGGCC
>CBDUAX010000257.1:0-6911 GCA_965365235.1 uncultured bacterium | reverse complement strand
GTCGTGCGGCGTGAGCCCTTTCTGGCCAGGCCCCGAGGCCCGAGGACCTTCCCCTGGAGGGTTCTTGTGGTTGCCGAGGAAGACCCGGACCTGGTAAACAACACCCTCGTCTACCAGTTGGCTCCGCCTCTCGAGATCGAAGATCCCACCTGGATTCGCCCAGGGAAGGTGGCTTGGGATTGGTGGAATGCGAACTCTCTCTCCGGTGTTCCCTTTCGAAGCGGACTGAACACCGAGACCTACCTGCACTTCATCGATTTCGCCGCCGAACACGGCATCGAATACGTCATCCTGGATGAAGGATGGTCCAACCCCGCCAACCTACAGGAGATCAATTTCGACATGGATCTCCAGGAGATCCTGGGGCGAGGCCAGGAGCGAGGGGTCGGGGTGATCCTCTGGGTGGTCTGGAAGACTCTGGAAACCCAACTCGAGGCGGCTCTGGATCAGTTTGCTGCTTGGGGCGTGGCCGGGATCAAGGTCGACTTCATGCAACGGGACGACCAGCCCATGGTGGAGTACTACTGGCGAGTGGCTAGAGCCGCTGCAGAGCGACGGCTGCTCGTCGATTTCCATGGAGCCTACAAACCCTCGGGGCTGAGAAGGGCTTTCCCGAATGTATTGACCAGGGAGGGGGTCCTGGGCCTGGAACACAGCAAGTGGAGCCGGCAACCGACTCCTGACCACAACGTGACCTTGCCCTTCATTCGCATGGTGGCAGGCCCCATGGATTACACCCCCGGTGCCATGAGGAACGCACAGGAACAACGGTTCTCAGCAGTTTTCGATCGTCCCATGAGCCTTGGGACGAGGGTTCATCAGATGGCCATGTATGTGGTCTTCGAGAGCCCCCTCCAGATGCTTTCCGACTCCCCCACCAACTATGCTCGGGAACCCGAGTGCCTGGCGTTCATCGCCGGGGTTCCCACCGTCTGGGAGGAGACACGCGTCCTTTCGGGCGAGGTCGGGGAGTGGATCGCCATCGCCCGCCGCCTGGGTGGAAGTTGGTACGTCGCGGCCATGACCAGCTGGACCTCCCGGGATCTGGAGTTGGACCTCTCGTTCCTGGAAGGTGAAGCGTGGGTCGCCGAGGTATTTTCCGATGGCGCGAATGTCCAGGACAATGCCGAAGACTTTCAAAGGGATCGGATTTCCCTGGACACAACACGGCCCCTTCCCATTCACCTCGGCCCCGGTGGAGGATGGGTGGCCAGAATCCAGCAGAGGCCTCGATGACCAACCGGCAACCCGTGACCCAGGACGCTGGAAAGGAAGAATCCCATGATCTCCCCGTCTGAGCTAAGAAACCGGCTCAGGGCATTCCCGCGACTTCCACTGGCCCACCTTCCGACTCCACTGGAGGAGATGGCTCGCCTCTCCAACCGCCTGGGTTCTCTGAACCTCTATGTGAAACGGGACGACCAGACCGGGCTGGCATTCGGTGGAAACAAGGCCCGGAAGCTCGAGTTCATCATGGGGGATGTGGCAGAGAAGGAGGTGGATACCCTGGTAACGTGGGCCGGAGTCCAGTCGAACTGGTGTCGGCAGGTCGCCGCCGCTGCAGCCCGCTTGGGAATCCGTTCTTCCCTCGTCCTCTTGAAGAAGCCCGGTATGCCCATTGGAGAGGACGGGAACCTCCTGCTGGACCGAATCCTAGGGGCCGAAATCCATGTGGTGGAAGCCGAGGGAGAGAAAAGCTTTCTCGAGTTGGAAAATGTTCGGGGCTATGTGGATCCAGTGGTCTCCGCCGAGGAGAAGAAGGGCAGGCAAGCCTACCTGGCGCCGGTGGGTGGTTCCTTGTTGGAGGGAGACATGGTCCGGCCCCTCGGGGCCCTCGGATATGTGAACGGGTTTCTCGAACTCTTTGAACAGGCCGGGGAGATGGGGTTCTCTCCGGACTCACTGGTCCTTGCCACCGGGTCGGCCGGAACCCAGGCCGGACTCCTGGTGGGGGCCAAACTCCTCTCCCCCCGGACCCGGGTGATCGGGATCAGTGTTGCTGCCCCATCTGAGGTTGTAGGGGGATATGTGAAGTCCATCGCCAACGCGACGCTGGTGGAATTGGGCGAACCGCCCTCTGTGGGCGATCAGGATGTGATGGTCCTGGATGAGTATATCGGAGATGGGTACGGCATCATGAACCAGGGCGTCACGGACGCTCTCAGTCTGGCGGCTCGGGACGAAGGACTCCTTCTGGACCCGGTCTATACCGGGAAGTCCATGGCGGGGCTTCTGGACCTGACCGGAAGGGGGTTCTTCCAGGAGGGGGAAGAGGTTGTTTTCCTTCACACCGGGGGCACGCCTGCCCTTTTCCCTTACCGGACGGATATCCTGGACACCCTTGGGGGTGTGTGACCTCGGGGCTGTTCTTCAAGGATGGTCAGCCGGGGATCAAGGTCAATGCGATCCCTAGTACCAGAAGCAGGAGTGCCACCATCAGGAGCTCAGGCCCGGTGACCCTTTTGGAGGCGACATTCCCGTGGTACCACGCCAGGACCATGGCCAATAGAGACGCAAAAACCACGGCGATGTTCAAAGTGGGCCGAACGGCGTCTGGCCACCCGAAACGCTGGTCCAAGAGTGAGATGAGGCCGATGAGGGCCCAACCCCCTGCGATGTATGCAGCCCCCCATTCCACCATGTGCCGGTCTCTTCTCCCGGGGGCACGCTGATCTGAGACGGCCTCTTTACGGACAAAGATTGAGACTGGGGGGGATGTTGAAGGAATCCCCGGGTCCTCCTTGGGTCCGCTCGGCGTGGGGACCGCTTGCCCACGAAGCTGCACGGACGATTTGGACTCTTGTTGGCCCCGGGGAAGGGAAGGGCCCCGGATCTCAGCAAGAAGCTCACGGGTCTCCTCTGACGGCTCCAGCTCGATCGTTTCCTCCAACATGGCCGCGAACTTCCCGTAGAACCCGATGGCGGCGGCACGATCTCCAGCAGCGGCCAGGGCCCCCATGAAGCTTCGGGCCTGGGTTTCGTTGGTCGGGACGAGCTCGAGAGCCCTCTGGGCGGCCCTCTCCCCCTCAGCAACCCTGCCAGACGCCACCATGCGGTGGGCAGCCTCCCAGCCGGCCCCCGCCGCGCGTGTTCGAAGGGTATCCCGCTCGGACTGAAGCCAGTGTTCGAATTCGGGGCAACCGGAGAGGAAGAAACCTTCCAGGAGATCCCCAGCGAACATCTCCAGAGCTTGAGCCGGTCGGCCCTCCGCCAACGCCGTCCGAAAAGCGGATACGTCTGAATCCAGCTCGGCCCAATTCAGGCTCACCTCCTCATCCCCCCGGTTCAGGACGATCTCGTCGCCTAGAGAGCGCCGGAGGTGATGAAGTGCCTTGCGCAAGGCCGCCCGGCCCCGGTCCTGATCCAGGTCCGGCCAGAACAGACCCAGGAGTCGGTCACGTCGATGGAAACCTCGTGGAGTGGCAACCGCCAGGAAGGTGAGGAGGGCCGTCCGTTTCGGCTGAGAGAGAACTGAGAGGATCTCCTGGTTCTCAGATCCCCTAAGCTCCACTGCACCAAGGACTTGAAGCCGAATCAAGGCGTCCCCGATTCCAAAGTCTCGCGTCTCCCTTGCTGGGGCGAAGGTACCGGTCTCCTCGAACAGGAAGCAACGGTTTTCCTCAGGACTGAGATTCTCTCCGACGGGGAACGGTCAGGGGACGTCCAGGGAAGGCTCCTTCATCAGATTCGATTCCAACCGGGGGGGAAACCCGACAGAAACCGAACTTTGACGAAAAGAGATCATTGGAGGGACCCCATGATACATCCAGCACGAACACTCGGCGCAGCGATTGGATTTACCGTCGCTTTCGGACTCCTGACGGCCTGTGAAGGGGGGAGGACCGACCCCGGCCCGGTCACAGGGCCTGTCATCGGTCCCGAGATGGTCGTCCACCCTAATCACCTCATCATGGGGGTTGGGGAAACCCAGATCTTGTCCGCGACGGTCCGGGAGGACCCGGCCTGGGACTGGGGTGGCCAGATCACCTGGACCAGCAGCAATCCGGAAGTCGTTCGGGTCACAGACTCCGGAGAAGTGACCGCAATAAACCCCGGGGATGCCTTCGTGGTAGCGGAAACCGGCGAAGGACTCTCATCTGAAGCCCTTATCGTGGTGTTGGGGGACACCGAAAATCTGTCCCCTCAGCTTCGGGACCTGATCAGGTAGGAGGGATTCCAGAGACGGGGCGGGCCGCCACAACGGTCCGCCCCCCTCCTTTCACGTGCGGGGCCGAGACCGGGCACCCTGGAACCCCCGGTCCTGTCACTGCGGATCCACGGAATCCTTTGGAAGGTTCCCGAGGACCGAAACAAGATATGCCTTCGCCTCCGCCCACCGTCTTTGGGTGGCCCCGGGCGAAAGGCCAAGGAACCGCGCAGCATCTTCTTGGGTGAACCCGGCAAAGAGCCGGAGCTCTACCAGGCGACCCAGGTCCGGATCGTATTCACGCAGGGAGCCCAGAGCCCGGTCAATGGACTTGAGACCCTCTGGTGTGGAGTCCCCTTGTAGTCCAGGTGCCTGAAGAGCAATTCGCAAGAGCGCGGTTCCTTCCTCTTTTTCCCTATCGGTCGCCGGTCAATCTGGGCACTGATCCGATCTCGCTGTACCGAAGCTCCGCTCCCTCCACCGGGGCAACAGGCTTCCTTTCCAGAAGCTCGGCGGCTCCGGGGTATTCTGAACCCTCCAGGGAGGAATTGTTGGTTCCAACCGGCCTCGATCCCGCGGCCGAGGGAGAGAGGCAGACGTTGCCTGAAGAGTTGCCGAGCACACCGAGAGGGCGGGGAGGGGGCCGGCCACGTACCTCGAAAGAAAGCTAGGTGACCGCAGGCAAGTCGTTTGCATCAATGCGCTTCCACTGATCAGCTCAATGCCCTTTCCATCTCCTCCTCCACCTCACCAGCGAGCCGCTCTCCATCGGCAACCAGATCCGAAAGCCGCCCTCGGATTTCTTTCCCCCAGGCGGGGTCTTTGATGGCTTTGAGGTTGATCCGGACGTTGTAGGCCGCACCGATCAAGCCCGCTCGGGCCACCAACGCCCCGGTACCGACGTCGCTCATCATCTCTTCGGGGGCCTGCACGACCATCTCCCTACACAACGCGATGGCATCACGGCACTGCTCCACCGTGGAGAGGGGCACCAGGGTTGCGGCTTTGTACCCCTCTTGGATAGCCGAGTCTCTTGCCTTCTTCTCCTCAGGCGTATCCTTGGGCATCCGCAGGCCGACAATCACCTGGTCGAAGGCCTGTGTGTCCTCGTCAACCCCGCGGATCAATCCGTCTTTGAGCTCCTGGGCCCGATCGGCCAGGTGACATAGAGAGTCGTACCGGTCGTCATACTCCCCTTTTCCGATAGACAGGTTCGCCACCATAGCCCCAAGGGCTGCACCCAGAGCACCCACAAGGGCGGAGACCGATCCGCCTCCGGGGGCTGGCGTGTCCCGGGAGACCTCGTCCACGAAGTCGAAGGTGGGGCGGTTCACCAGCTCTCCATCGACTGTGGGAAGAGCCAATACCTTTTCGGACGGGTCGAAGGGCGATACGTCCCGGAGTCCCATGGACTGAATCGCCGTTTCCACCAGATCCGGAACAGGAAGCCCGGTGGACTTTCTCATCTTCCGGCGATAGTAACGCCCCGATTCACGGATACTCTCGAAGGGGATCAACCCCACCGCCTCCGAACCAGTGAGGATGATCCCTCGCTTCAGGGCCTCCTCTCGGGCGGCATCCAGAACCTCGTGAGGAGGGCTAACCTTGTAGTTGGTGAGGTTCATGCTGATCTGGGCACGGTTGTACTCGTCGATGACCCAACCGATGGCCTTTACGTCCTTGAAGGCACCATCCTTGAACACATGCCCCTGGGGATTGTCGGGATCGATCTCCAGGTCCTCGAACCGGGCCCGGAGGTTCCCATTGTGCGCCTCCGAATAGTGCTCCTCCAGCTCCTCGAAGGAGCCTCCGGTGAAGCCGCAATTCCCACAGGGGTAGGTTCCATCCTCGGCGAAATCAACGGGGTCACCCTTGTAGTAGAAGGGTGAAGTGTTCCCGGTCCGTTTCCACCGGCCCCGTTCCCGGAGTTCATAAGCGATCTCGTTGGCGTACCGCCGGTCGGTTGAATTCAGGTTGATGTTGAAGGCAATGAGGAATTCCCTTGCCCCCACCGCTGTTGCGCCTGCCCCGGGGTTGAAGCGGGCAGGGCCGTAGTCCGGCACCCATTGGGGGTCCTGAAGCTTCTCCCGCAGGCCTTCGTATTCACCACTCCGAACCTTCGCCAGGTTTTGCCGTTCTGGGCGGGATGCCGCATGTTCGTAGAGGTAGACAGGGATTTCCAACTCCTCACCGATCCGCTTCCCGACCTTTCGGGCCATTTCCGCACAGTCCTCCATCGTCACTCCGGAAACCGGCACGAACGGGACGACGTCGGTGGCCCCCATCCGAGGGTGCTCCCCGTCGTGTCGGCTCATGTCGATGACCTCGGCCGCACGCTTTACCGTTTGGAATGCACCCTCCATCACAGCCCCGGGACTTCCCACGAAGGTGATCACGGTCCGGTTGGTCTTTTCCCCGGGGTCCACGTCCAGAAGGCGCACACCTGATACCGCCTCTATGGCATCCGTGACTTCTTTGATTACGCTGGGATTTCGGCCTTCGGAGATGTTCGGAACGCATTCGACGATGGGATCCATCTGAGCTTGGCCTTCCTGGACAGGGTGGTCTGCGGATTCCGTGCCCGAGTCCCCGACCTGGGAATGGGAAGGGGCCCGGAGGCGGGCATAAACCTGCCTTCCGGACCCCGGTGGTCACAAGGGGGTGAGAGGGATCAGTCCACAACTTGCCAGACGGTGTCCAAAACGGTCCCGTCTACCCATTTGATGACGGCCACGGGTTGATCGCCCAAGATGGCCTTCGGCGG
>CBDUAX010000256.1:0-6962 GCA_965365235.1 uncultured bacterium | reverse complement strand
GGTGAGGCCGTGGAAGAGTCCTATGTTCAGCACACGACGGACCTCGACGCCGAGAGGCATCCAGGGATGACCTGGCAGGAAGAATATCTCCTGCCGGAGGAGGGGAACGGCCGCTACCGACCTACCAGGGACAATTGGGGGCCGCTTGTGATTCCCCCCGATCGCTACTTCATGCTTGGCGACAATCGGGACACAAGCCTGGACAGCCGCTACTGGGGGCTCCTGGAAGGGTGGCGGCTCGAAGGGAGGGCCGTTCTGGTTTACTTCTCCTACAACAAGGAGTCCTTCAGGCCCTTCCCCTGGTTACGTGAGGTCAGGTGGGGTCGAATCGGGGACCTGGTCCGGTAGATCAGCTCCTTCTTCCATCCCCTCAAGCTGGGTCAGGGCGTTGGCCCGAAGTTGCCCGCACGCCGCATCGATGTCCCTCCCGCGGGACTCCCGTACTGCTGCAGAAACCCCCCGTTCCTCCAGGACTTTGGCGAAGGCCCGGATCCGATCGGGCGGACTCGGTTTCCAATCGTTGAAGGGTATGGGGTTGAACGGAATGAGGTTCACGAAGGCCTGAAGAGAAGCCGCCAACTCTCCCAGCTTCGGGGCCAGGGTCAGATGATCGTTGATGCCGTCGATGAGGGTGTACTCGAAGGTGATCCGTTTCCCTCCGGCCGCGTCGAATGCCCGGAGAGCATCGAGAAGGGTGGGAAGGGGAAAGCGGCTTTCGAGGGGGACCAGTGTCTTCCGCAGCTCGCTCACCGGGGCATGAAGGGAGAGGGCCAGGCGGAACTGTTCGGGACGGCCCGCAAGCTCGAGAATTCCCGGGACCAGACCTACCGTGGACACAGTGATCCGTCGGGCCCCCATGCCATACCCCCGGTTCAGCAGTGTCAGGGCAGGGAAGAGGGCTTTGCGGTTGGCCAGCGGCTCTCCCATGCCCATGAAGACCACGTTCGTGATCCGTCCGAGCCCCTCTTTCGAAGCCCATCGCTGGGAGGCCCGATACTGGGACACGATTTCTCCAGAAGAGAGGTTCCTCCTGAATCCGCCGAACCCGGTGGCGCAGAAGGTGCAACCCATTGCGCACCCGGCCTGGGATGAGAGGCACAGGGTCAGCCTCTCGGTGGCTGGAATGAGGACCGATTCCACCAACTCCCCGTCGGTCAGACGCCAGAGGTGTTTGACGGTTCCATCGGTGGACCGGGATACTGAGTTCGACTCTCCCTCATTCAGTGAAAACCGCTGGCCCAACGCTTCCCGTTCTGATTTGGGGAGGTTCGTCATGGACTCGAAGTCCGGAGCCAGCTGCTCCAGAATCCATTCCTTTACCTGATTGGCCCGGAAGCCCGGTTGACCCCGCTCTGCGAAATAATCCTTCAGAAGGGCGACAAGTGGTCCCGGCTCCAGGCTCAAAAGGTCCTGTTTCTCCTTCATGGGTTCTTGTCTTTGCCCTTCCGGGGTTCGGGACGTGTGTCCCCTTCCCATTAAATCGCTCCTAGGAGCCCTCCCGCGGAAGCCGGATGGCCGCCCGGTAGAAGTGGACGGGACCGAATCCGTTCGCCAGCTCCTCCCTCAAGACCGAAAACGAGTACCTCGAGAGGTCCAGGCCCAGCATCCACAGAGCCGTCCATCCGTCGGGCTCTCCCCAGTAGGTGAGCCCCAGGCCGGCGTGGAAACGCTCCACCCAGGATCCCCTGAGGGAAAACCGCTGCTCGAGACCCTCTGGTCCAGGCCGTTTTTCAACGCCATACCCCAGGTGCAGGGGCAGGCGGAGGGCAGCCAGGGGGGGCAGGCCGATTTCCACCCCGCCGAGAATGCGGGGATCGTGGCCAAGCCCACGAACGGAAAGACCAAATCGGGACGATAGGGCCCACCGGGGTCGGATGTGCAGACCTACGTCTCCCTCCACACGGGTTCGGACATTCCCTGCGACCGAAGCTCGATGGACCCGGACGCCCCCACCGAACCCGGCCTGTGCCTCCAGGTCACCGGACAGCGCGAGAACCAGAGCGTCTTCAGCGACTTCGACACTTCCAGGGCGAGGGCTTGGAGAATCAGTGGTTCGAGGGATGTCCGGGATTCCAAGATGCCAATAGCCGACGCCTCCCCGGGTTCCCATGGGGAGATCCACGGTCCCGGCAATGGCCAGACCTCGAACTCCGGTGGCATCTGGCCCGTCCACGTGCGTGAGCCAAAACTCCCGTCCGGTGCCCACGGCTTCGGAGAGGCTTCCTGGGTTCCAGAACAGCGCCCCGGCTCCGGTCAGTACCGCCTCCGGTTGGGGGACTGCCCGGATGGGCCAGTCGAAAAGGAGTTGGCCGCTCGAGCTGCCCGGGAGGAGCAGCGTTGCCAGAAACAGCATTCGGGGCAGGTGAGGTCGGAGCAAGAGGTATCGACACCGATGTTTCTTGAAGAGGAAAATACCCGCCGTTAACTTAGCGAGGCCGGAGCTGGATCGGAACGAACGAAGATTCCGACGCCTCGGCCGGGAATCTTTGAACGATCGAAAGGATGGACTCCGGAGGCGTAACCAGGAGATCTCCAAGGTTTGTGTGAAGGCACCCGTTGACCCGATTCCTGATCGCATGGGGGCCCGCCGCATCTTGGGCGGCGGTCCTCTTTTTGTTGAGCGAGCTACCCCCAGATGCCGGGGGCGGGCCGTTCCCCATCAACGACAAGGTTCTTCATCTGGCGGCCTATCTGGTGCTCGGGGGTGCCCTGGCCTGGGGTGGGTGGAGGGCCGGGCGACCCAAGGCCTGGCTCCTTTGGCTTCTCGGCCTCTCCTACGGCGTTCTGGATGAGTGGCACCAGGCCTTCGTTCCGGGTCGAGACCCCTCCTTTGGGGATGTCATCGCAGATGGCGTGGGAGTGATGGTGGGCGTCCTTCTATTTCGTTTGGTCCTGAGGTCCCCGAGAACGGGCCCCCACGACCGGACCTAACGCGAGATTCAGAAACACAATGGCTTTCCAGTCAGAAAGACTCATCGAGAAGACAGCGTTCCGGTCCCGGATGGTGGGCAGAATCACTGGCGCCGACGCCGGGACCACCCTCAAACTCACCGGATGGGTACACCGGCGGCGAGACCTGGGAGGCGTGTTCTTTGTCGATCTCCGAGACCGGAGTGGGATCCTCCAGGTATCGGTGGGCCCGGACTGGACCGAAGCCGACTCGGTGGCCACCACCCGGGACCTCGGCGCCGAGGATGTGGTGGAGGTTGAAGGGGAAGTGACCCTTCGTCCATCCGACGCCAGAAACCCGGAGATGGCCACCGGTGAGGTGGAGTTGAAAGCCACACGGCTTCGAGTCCTGAACCGTGCGGTCACCCCTCCCATCCCCGTGTTCCGGAACCCGGAAGAAGAGCTCCCATCGGAAGACCTTCGACTTCGCCACCGGGTCCTGGATCTTCGGCGGCTAGAGATGCAGGAGAACCTGCGGCTTCGCCACGAGTTGGTCCTGGAAGTCCGGAATTTCATGAGCAGGTTGGGTTTCCTCGAGATCGAGACTCCCATCCTCACCAAACCCACCCCGGAAGGGGCACGGGACTTCCTGGTCCCGAGCCGGGTCCATCCCGGCGAGTTTTTCGCGCTGCCCCAGAGTCCACAGCTCTATAAGCAGTTGCTCATGGTGGCTGGGATGGACAGGTATTTCCAGATTGCCCGGTGCTTTCGGGACGAAGACCTCCGTGCCGATCGGCAGCCTGAGTTCACCCAGATCGATATCGAGGCCTCTTTCATACAACCGGAGGACCTCTTCGTCTGGATGGAGGGCCTCATGGCGTCTCTCGGGGCCATCGCCGGCCTCGAGGTTCCGACCCCTTTCCCCAGGATGCCCTACCGGGAGGCTTTGGAAAACTATGGATCGGATCGGCCGGACCTCCGCTACTCCCTGAGGATCCAGGACTGGACCTCCGTCCTGGAGGATCTGGACTTCCAGGTCGTCCAGGATGCACTGAAAGGGGGAGGCCGGATCCGGGGCCTGAAATTGGAAAGCGGCGGGGCCCTTTCCCGGAAAAAGATCGAAGCCCTGGAGTCGCTGGCGAAGAAGGCTGGAGCCCCGGGGCTCCTCTGGGTCAAACGGGGTGAGGAGGGGGCATCGGGTCCACTTTCCCGCTTTACCTCGGAACAGCATCTGGATGCCCTCGGCCTCGAACCGGGAGACCTGGCCCTGGTGGCGGTGGGGGCGGACCGGATGACCTCCCCTGCACTGGACGCTGTCCGAGTCCCTGCCCTCAAGGAACTGGGCAGAGGACCGGAACGGGAGAGCGCGTGGATGTGGGTCACGGACTTCCCCATTTTCGAGGTAGCGGAGGACGGATCCCTGACGGCCGCCCACCACCCCTTCGTTCACCCTCACCCGGAGGATGTGGAGACGGTAGAGTCCAATCCGGAACGAGCTCGGGGTCAGGCGTACGATCTCGTCTTCAACGGCGTCGAATTCGGTTCGGGGAGCATTCGGAACCACAGGCCCGAGATCCAGAGAGTCATCCTCAGGCACCTGGGGCTATCGGATGAAGACATCGACCGGAAGTTCGGCTTCCTTCTGGAATCCCTCACAACCGGGGCTCCCCCTCATGGGGGCATCGCCTTGGGAATGGACCGGATCGTCAAGGATTTCCTGGGAGCCCCGAGCCTCCGTGATGTCATCGCCTTCCCCAAAACCACGACTGCCCGGGCCGTATTCGAGGGCGCTCCCACGCCCCTCACCGACGAAGAATTGGCGGAACTCCACCTTCGTCGAGGCCCGGAGGCCGGGGCTGAATAGCTCCGGCTTGGATAGGCCCCCGAGCCTTATGGGGTGCGAGGAGAAGAAAAAGACCCCATTCTTCCTTTCGGGTCGGTCCAAGGTCTTTCCGGTAGGGAGACCTTCGGGCCGTGGTGCCGTGTTGAAGGAGTGGCAACCGCCCCCAAGGCCCGGGCGTCTCAAGGCAGGGGAGATCTGAACGAAGCCATGAGCAACGCAGACGAGTCCATTCTGGAACACCGCCTGAACGCCGAGGGGGCTGATCAACTCCTCCTGGCGGGGGTGAACGACGCCAACTTCCAGGAGTTGGCGAAGATCTTCGGGATTCGTGTGGTCCTCCGCCGGGACCAGGTGGTGCTCTCCGGTCCCCTTTCGTCGGTGGAGCGGGCCACGCGGGTGGTCCAGCACATGATCGAATGTGCCAGCCTCCGAGAACCCTTCGAGGTCACCGATATCGCCCGCTTCGCCGATGAAGCCGATGCCCGGGGCGACGGAGCCCTGGTCTCTCCGGATCAGGAAATGCGAATCGCCCTGCCCGGGACACGGAAGGCCATCTCGCCGAAGTCCGACGGCCAGCGGCGCTACCTGGAAGCGATCACCGAAAATGATGTCGTCGTCGGGATTGGGCCTGCGGGGACAGGGAAGACCTACCTGGCCGTGGCCAAGGCGGTGGAAGCCCTCCACAAGAAACGAGTGAAGCGCATCATTCTGGCCAGGCCGGCGGTTGAGGCAGGAGAGAATCTTGGGTTCTTACCGGGCGACCTCCAGGAGAAGGTGGACCCCTACCTTCGGCCCCTGTATGACGCCCTGGAGGACATGATGCCCCAGGACCAGGTCCGCCGGGCCCTGGAATCCCGGACCATCGAGATCGCCCCACTGGCCTACATGCGCGGTCGGACCCTCTCCGACGCCTTCGTCATTCTGGACGAGGCCCAGAACGCCACCTCCCTCCAGATGAAGATGTTCCTGACCCGCCTGGGATTGAATTCGAGAGTCGTCATTACCGGAGACAAGACCCAGATCGATCTGCCCCGCCGGGAGGATTCCGGTCTCCTGCAGGTGGAGCGGATTCTGCACGGCATCGATGGAATCGTCCTTTTGTACCTCACCGGGAAGGATGTCATTCGACATCGCCTGGTGAAGGACATCATCCGGGCCTATGCCCGGGATGAAGGAGCCGATGACGGGTGAGCCGAAAACGAAGTAGGGAACGGCGAAAGGGGATTGGTTCGGCCCTTTCCGCGCCCCCGGAGAACCGATGGCCTCAGGGTGTGGTCCACCACGGCGCCCGTATCGGAATGCTGGTCGTCCTGGGTGGGATCATCAGCTTTCTCTTCCCCCCGGAGGGGCACCGTACTGTCACACCCTTCACCCTTGGTGAAGTGGCGGACCAGGACTTCGTCGCCGAAATCGAGTTCCAGATTCCGAAGACGCCCGAGGAGTTGGAGCGGGACCGGGCAGACGCCGAGGCCGTGGTTCCTCCGGTGTTCGAATACCAGCCCGAGGCCCTGGACTCCATGGCTTCCAACCTGGAGCGGTTCTTCAATGAGGTCGAGGAAGCGGCTCAGGTGGGGGGCATCGCGGCCGTGGACCAATTCCTGACCTCGGAAGGGATCTCGGCCCTCCAGGGTCAGGTCAACCTTCTCCTGAACCCACAGAACGTTCAGGAGCTCCGCTCCGCCGGTGAGGTGGTCGTGACGGACCTCATGCCCCGAGTGTTGGATGCCAACGATGCTCAAAACCGGCTGGCTGAACGCATCGTGGTTCGGTATCCCACGGGCGAGGAGCAATCCATCCCTACCGATTCCCTCCTATGGGGCCCCGAGTTCCTGAACCGGTCCTTTCAGGCACTCGGCGCCGCCCGCCTGGAGTTGGAACCGATTTTCCGCCTGCTGATGATCCGGTACTTCGATCCCATTTATGATCTCGATCCGGTGGCCACGGCCGAGGCACGACGCCAGGCCCGGCAGACGGTACAGCTGACGAAAGGGAGCATCCTGCAGGGAGAGAGGTTCATCGGGGCGGGGCAACGTATCGGCGATGCGGAGACGGAGCTTTGGGCCGCATACCGGGCCGCCCTGGAGGATCAGGGGCTGGCGGAGGATCTGGATCGGAACTGGGGGGCGGTTTTCGGAGGTGGAATCCTTAACCTGCTGATCCTCAGCATCTTCGGCCTCCTCATCTTCTTCTTCCGAGCCGAGGTCTACGGAAACTTCCGCTGGATTTTTCT
>CBDUAX010000255.1:0-6977 GCA_965365235.1 uncultured bacterium | reverse complement strand
CCCGGCGGCGCTCTCCGGCTGCGTCGGCCTGAAGCCGAGCTTCGGGCGCATTCCGCGTGAGGGTGCGACGACCTCGCAGACCGCCGTGTGGGGCGCGCTCGTGACGAACGTGCGCGACGCCGCCCGGCACCTCGACGTGGCGAGCGGGCCCGACGATCGCGATCGCACCCATCCGCGCCGAATGGCCTGACGGGAAAGACTTCCCTTCCCCCACCTCGAACTGATAGGGATCATCCGTGTCGAAGGGCCGCGATCGTCCCACCACTCTCCCCGACGCCTGGCGAATCAGCCCACCGATCCACTGAGAGTAGAGAAGTTGCTTGGCCGGGGCCTTCAGCCAATCCTGGCGGGTCAGGTATCCGAGGACAGCCGCCCCGGCCAAGGCTGCATTGGTGTTGCTCTGGAGAGCCACCGGTTCAAGGAAATCACCCACTTCTCGAAGCGCTTCGTGGACACCGCCGGGGCTTCCACCCCTGAGTCGCTCAGAGATCTCTTCGTCGAAAGCGAAGAGGATGCCGCCCACCCCCAGGAAAGCCCCCAACCTCAGCGCCGAAGCCCTATCGAGCCGAGCGGGTGCGGAAACGACCCGCCAGGTGTCGTACCCGAAGTCCCTCACGGCGTATCCCAGATCCACGAAGGGTACCAGGAGAGGATGGTGAGACGAGTCCGCAGGGGCGGGGAGAGCCGGCGCTGCCGGAGGTAGCAACGCTCCCACCTGGGGAGTCGGCTTCGGCCGCTCCTGCCCCTCCACCCGACCTGCACAGGCCGAAAACAGGACGCTGGCGGCGAAGAGAAGCCGAGGCAGTTTCGATTTCAGTGGTCGCATCCCTTCAGGGTAAACCCCTCCGCCCATGGGAAAAAGCCTCTTGCCCGTCAAACCGGCCTCCTCCTTCCCGACAAGCTCCCGATGTTTTCCATCCTTTCGCATTCCTCCACAAAACCCGACATTCCGGCTAGCACCTGCTGCCCCCACCGGTGCTGTTCTTTGACCGACTCCTGGCCCGTCACCACCAGTCCAGGGAAGAGAGAGGTGTCCCATAAACGGCCTGTTCAACCTACGCCGAGCTCGTCCAGAGGATGTCGAAGGGGTCCATCTGGTCCACACCGCTTCCATCCGCAGCGGGGCCGCGGATCTCTACTCCCCGGAGGTGGTGGATGTTTGGGTTGGCGCCTTCAACCCGGAGAACTTCCCCAAGAACATCCAGCGAATGGACTTTTTTGTGGCTGAGCTGGCCGATGGCCAGATCGGGGCCTTCCTGGCCATCGACCTGAAAACCAGGGAGGTGGACTCGGTCTATGTGGCTCCCTGGGGCCAGGGGATGGGTCTGGGCTCCTATCTCTTGGGTTATGCCGAGGAAGCCGGCAGGTTGGCCGGTCTGAAGGATCTCTGGTTGGACGCTTCGCTGAACGCCGTATCCTTCTACGCCAAGTATGGGTGGGAAGAAAAGAAACGACATGCCCGGGAGCGGAACGGCTTTGAGATCCCGGTCGTGAGAATGGAGAAGACTCTCACACCTTAGTTGAAGAAAGAGAACGTAGGCGGCCTCGGCCCCAGCCAGCCCTACGCACCCGACCCCCGGTCGGCTACGTCATTTTCGTACCCGGGTACGTGCCTCCCCGGAGCCAACTTGGCGATCAGATGAGAAAGATGTAGCCGACCCAAGCTGGAGGTTGAAGATCATGTCCGTGGGAATCGACGTTGGGTCCCGGTTTCTGAAAATCGCGGTGGTGAACCCAGATGGAACCCATGATCTGGCCAGGTATGTCCCCCATGGCGGACGGCCCTTGGAGGTCCTGAGGGAGGCTTGTGAAGAGCTGGGGCTCAACGGTCGAACCCAATCTGGGATTACCGGATCCGGTGCCGAAGGTTTGAGCACGGCTCTGGACCTTCCCGTGACCGATTCCTGCAAAGCCACTATCCGAGGCGTCCGGAGCCGGATTCCGGAGGCCCGGAATATCCTGGATGTCGGGGCCGGCTCCGTGACCCTCATCGAGCTGAATGAAGAGGGGCAGCTGAAGGACGTTTCCACAAACTCCATGTGCGCCGCAGGTACCGGCTCCTTTCTGGATGCCCAGGCTTCCCGCATGGGGATGGACGTAGCAGACAGTGAGGGGTTCGAGTCGGCAGTCGATCCCCCATCCATCGCCACCCGGTGCGCGGTTTTCGCCAAATCCGACCTGATCCACAGGCAACAGGAGGGGTACGGGAAAGAGGCACTCTGGTGTGGACTCTGCAAAGGGCTCTCCACGACTCTCCTCCAGACCCTCCTCCGTGGCAGGCCTCTAGAGGGCCTCACGGTTGTAACGGGGGGCGTGGCCAAAAACCAGGAGGTTCTTCGCTGGCTCGAGACCTTGGCCGGCTCGGAGGTCACCACATTTGAAGGAGCGGAGTTCGCCGCAGCGCTGGGCACGGCTCAACTGGTTTCCGAAAACGGATCAGGGGGACGACTCACACTCCCTTCCGGCGATCTGGACCAAACAGAGAGCGACGACGGTCCCCGTCGGCCCCCCTTGGATCTGAAGCTGACCGACTATCCCAGCTTCGAGGTGGACGAAGCCTGGACCGACGACCTCGGAAACGAGATTCGCATCACCTCTTGGCCTGAGGGGAAGGCGGTTCAGATCTTCCTGGGGATCGACGTGGGCTCCACCTCAACCAAGTGTGTGCTGGTAGGCACCGACGGCTCCGTCTTGGCCGACATCTACCGTAAGACTGCAGGTAACCCCATCGAAGCCACCCGGGCCCTCTTCTTGGCATTGGAGAGGATCTCCTCATCCAAAGCCTCCCCCATCGAGGTAAAAGGGTGCGGCACCACGGGCTCTGGGCGAAAGCTCGTGGGAGCCGTTATCGGCGCTGACGCAGTGGTCAATGAGATCACCACGCATCTGGCCGGTGCTGCCGCCACCGACGAGAGAATCGACACCATTTTCGAGATCGGTGGCCAGGACTCGAAGTTCATCACGGCAAGTAACGGCGTCATGCGGGATTCCAACATGAACTACGTGTGTGCCGCTGGCACCGGGTCCTTCGTAGAGGAGCAGGCGGAGAAGCTGGGATATCCTGTTCAAGAGGTGGGTGAGGCAGTCTTGGGGATTGCCCCCCCTCACACCTCGGACCGATGCACGGTGTTCATGGAGCAAGACGTGGAACGCCTGGTTCGGCTCGGTCACTCCCCCGCCGAGGCGCTGGCTGCAGTCATGTACTCCGTGGTGGAAAACTACCTGGCCAAGGTGGTCGGGAACCGGTCCTACTCCCGGGACCGGGTCTTTTTCTGCGGAGCCACGGCTCGGAACCGTGGTCTGGTGGCTGCCTTCGAGCAACTCCTGGGAGCCAAGGTGGTGGTCTCTCCCTACTGCCATGTCCTGGGGGCGTACGGCGTAGCGCTCCTCACGCGAGATCAGATGGAAAAGGGTGGAGGGGTTTCACGGTTCAAGGGCCTGGATCTCCATAAACGGGAGATCGCCCTCACCACCGAAGAATGCGACCTGTGCACGAACTCCTGCCGCATCACCTTCGCCAACATCGAAGGCGAAGAGGGGGCACCGAGCTGGGGCTATCTCTGTGGGAGGGATCCGGAGGCGGAGGAAAAGCGGAAGACCACCGAATACGATCCTTTCCGTCTCCGCGGGAAGTTGGCGGCCCAGGCTTTCGCCCGGCACCGGGTCAAATCGAAGGCTACCGGTCCAGTGGTGGGGGTGCCTCAGACCCTCTCCACCTTCAGCCATGGTCCCCTCTGGCAGACCTTCCTGACCAACCTGGGCTGCCAGGTTCGCTTCTCCCGGCCCACGGACCAGACAACCCGGGACGTGGCCGGAGCCCTGGTGGGCTCGGAGTATTGCTTTCCGGCCAAGCTGGCCCACGGCCATGTCGGGCAGCTGCTGGAAAATCCGGACACGGAGTGGGTATTTATGCCCCACACTGTCAGCGAACCTGTGGAACCGGGTAGCACCAACAGCTATTTCTGCCCGGTGGTCTGTTCCCTTCCGGCCATGGCCCGGTCCGCCCTTGCGGTGGCCGGCAAGGACGGGGCAGATCGAATCCTGAGTCCCAAAATCGACCTTCGCCTCGACGAGAAGGCGCAGCTTGCTGATCTCGTTTCGAACCTCTCCGAGCCCCTGGGTGTGACGGCCAAAGCCATCCGAAAGGCATGGCGGAGCGGTCTGGCTGCCCAAGCCACTTTCGAAGAGTTATGCCAGGTGGAAGGGACCCGGACCCTGGAGCAGCTGGCTGCGGATGGCGAAACGGTGATCCTGGCATTGGGGCGGCCGTACAATCTCTTCGACGGGGGCGCAAACCTCGAACTCCCGCTGAAGATCGCCGAGCAAGGCTACACCATTGTCCCGACGGAGCTGGCCCCCTTGGATGATGTAGAGCTCGATGAGGGGTTGGACAACGTCTTCTGGACGTACGGCCAGAAGCTCTTGAAAGCTCTGGTGTGGGCCCAGGGGCAGGAGAACGTGTACCCCGTCTGGTTCACCAACTTCAAGTGCGGACCCGACTCCTTCCTCCTGACGTATGCCGAACACCTCATGGGGGAGAAGCCCTTCTTGATCCTGGAATTGGACGAACACGGCGGCGACGCCGGATACCTCACTCGGATCGAGGCCTTCCTGGACGTAGTCCGCGGGAGGCGGGGTCCATTCCCCACGCCAACCCCCATCCCCAGTGGTACTTATCCGGCGGAGACCTTCGAAAAAAGGACCATCTGGGTTCCCATGCTCCACCCGGTGACGGCCCCTCTGGCTGCGGCGGCCATGCGGGGGTCCGGGTACGATGCTCATGCCCTTCCCATGGAAACCCAGGAGGATCTGGCCGTCGGCAGACAGGTCACCCGAGGGGGGGAGTGTATCCCCATGACCATCACCATTGGTCGATTCCTCCGGACGCTGAAGGAGAAGGAGAGCGACGGTTCCACCGATGCGCTGTTCATGCCGTCGGCCCACGGGCCCTGCCGTTTTGGGCAGTACAACCTACTGGAGAGGATGATCCTGGAGCGGGAGGGATACGGGAAGGTCGCCATCCTCTCGGCGAACAGCGACAACGCCTATCAGGGGCTCCCCGAAAGCCTCAGAAGGAAGATGTGGGCAGGCATTCTCATCGGGGACCTGATCTACAAGGTGGGATGCCGGTACCGGCCCTATGCCCAGGACCCGAAGCAGATCGACCGGATGGTGGAAGAGGCTTCACAGGCCATGGAGGTGGCCTTCGAGGAGGGAACCCCCCTAAAACCGGCCTTCAGAGAAGCCGTGGCACCGTTCAGGGCCCTTCCCGTCCCCGAGGCGACCAAACCTCTGGTGGGGGTTGTAGGAGAGATCTTCGTGAGGTGCAACTACTTCTCGAACCAGGAAGTAGTGGAGGCAATAGAATCCCAGGGAGGAGAAGCGTGGCTGGCTCCTTTCCACGAGTGGATTCTCTATACCGCCTGGGAGCACGAGAGGCGGGCCAAGGCCGGTCTGGACATCCTGGGGCGAGCGAAGAGCTACCTGAAGAATCGCTACCTCTTCGAGTCGGAGCATTCCTGGTTCGAAGAGGTGGCCGACCTCCTGGTGGACCGGAACGAACCGTCCATTCAGGAGTCGGCAGAGGCCGCCTTCCCCTATGCCTCTTTCAACTTCGGCGGGGAGATTCTCATGACCATCGGCCGGGCCATCAAGTTTCTGGAGGCCGGATCTTCGATGGTCGTGAACTGTTCGCCCTTCGGGTGCATGCCCGGTCAGGTCACCTCGGGGATCCTGAGCGAGGTCCAGAAGGACTTCGGGAGGCCCGTGGTCAATCTCTTCTATGACGGAAACGGGGATTTGAACCGGATCATCGGCGTGTTCCTGAGAAACCTCTCCAAGGAGCCCATCTCAGCCTGACCCAGCCTGAAACGTCCGGAAGATCGCCGGTACATCGGGGCCGCCCTCCGGATTGGAGAGCGGCCCCGGCGTTAAGCCGAGACGGGCCCCAGGACCATCCTCCCAGGCAGGGCCCGGCTGCAACACCAGACTCCTCGGGGTTGTGCCACGAGACACCCGCCCCACACTTTGCCTGCTTGAGAAAGGTCGGCCCGGGAACGCTGAGATTCGGGCCTTTCGATAAGGCATGAGAGGAGCCCCACACATGGCGGATTTTGCCTATCAGGATCCCTTCCCGTTCGAGAAAGACGAAACGAAATACCGGCACCTCACCTCCGAGTTCGTCTCTGTTGTTGAGTTCGAAGGAACGGAAGTATTGAAGGTGGATTCCGACGGCCTCTCCCACCTGGCCCGGAAAGCCATGCGGGACGTGTCCTTCCTCCTCCGGCCGGCCCACCTGGAACAGGTAGCCTCCATCCTGGCAGATCCAGAATCCAGCCCCAACGACCGGGGCGTGGCCATGGCCATGCTCCGGAACGCCGAGGTGGCGGCAGAGGGCGTCCTCCCGTTCTGCCAGGACACGGGAACAGCTACGATCTACGGAAAGAAGGGCCAGCAAGTTTGGACGGGAGGAGGGGACGAAGAGGCCCTATCCAAAGGGGTTTACGAAACATATGCCGGGGAAAATCTCCGCTATTCCCAGACGATTCCTCTGGACATGTACACGGAGAAGAACTCCGGAAACAACCTCCCGGCCCAGATCGACCTCCACGCCGTGGGAGGGATGGAGTACAAATTCCTCTTCGTGGCCAAGGGCGGAGGATCCGCGAACAAGACCTATCTCTTCCAGGAGACCAAGGCCCTCCTGAACCCGGAAACCCTGGTTCCCTTCCTGACGGAGAAGATGAAAACGCTGGGCACTGCAGCGTGCCCACCCTATCACCTGGCCTTCGTCATCGGGGGCACCTCGGCCGAGGCCAACCTCAAGACGGTGAAGCTGGCCAGCACCCACTACCTGGATGGCCTGCCCACCACCGGAAATGAGCTGGGCCGAGCCTTTCGGGACGTGGAGCTGGAAAAGCAACTCCTCGAAGAAGCCCAGAAGACAGGGATCGGAGCCCAGTTCGGCGGCAAGCACT
>CBDUAX010000254.1:0-6980 GCA_965365235.1 uncultured bacterium | reverse complement strand
GGAGCGTCGCGCCACAATGCCGCCGAGCGGGATGGGAAGGCCGGAAACCCCCTCTTCATTCAGCATAAACGGTGCCACGAAGAGGTAAATCCTTTGGACCAATCCCTCTTGGATGAGGGCCTGAGCCAGGCGCCTGCCCCCCTCGCACAAGATGGAACGGATCCGGGTTTCCCAGCAGATGCTCAGTACCGCCTTGAGATCAACTCCGTTGGGGCCCCTCGGCACCGGATGAACCTTGGCTCCGGCATCTTCAAGTCGCTCGATGGCCAATTCCGAAGCGTCCTCGCCGGTGAACACGATGAGGGGTGTCTCGGACACATTCTGGAAGAGGCGGGCCCGAGGCGACAAGGCGCATCGAGTATCCAGGATGATCCGCGCCGGGGGTTTCCGCATGGCGACGTCTTCCCGGACGGTCAGGAATGGATCATCCACCTGAACCGTGCCCGAGCCCACCATTACCGCGCCGAAACCGGCCCTGAGTCGATGTGCCTCCCTCAGGGCTTGAGGTCCTGTGATGTCCGTTCGCCGGCCGGGGCCCTCGGAGATCTTCCCATTCAGGGTCTGGGCCAACTTCAGGGCGACATAGGTCCCGTCTAGCACCTGGTTGTGGTAGAACGCTGGGTTTTCCTTCCGGGACTCGTGAGGTAGAAGGACGGGGCCGGTAACCTCGACACCCTCTCTCCGGAGAGCTTCGCCACCCCCACCCGAGACCTGCCCCGGGTCCTGGGAGGCGTAGACCAAACGAGTAATGCCAGCCCGCAGGAGGGCATCGGAACACGGAGGGGTCTGCCCGTGATGGTTGCACGGCTCCAGACTCACGTAGGCCGTGGCGCCAAGAGCCGACTCACCTGCCTGTTCCAAGGCATGGATCTCGGCATGGGGACCACCATACTCCTGGTGCCACCCCTCTCCCACCACCGCCCCATCCTTGACCAAAACGCAACCCACAAGGGGGTTGGGATGCACTCGGCCCCAACCCCGCCGTGCGAGTTCGATGGCACGAGCCAGCTGCTGCCGATCCTGGGATGAAAGAGAAGATTCCATCATTTCCCTCAGAAGGTGACCCGGAACGCCAGGGACCCGAAGACGACCCTCCCCGAAGGGAAACATCTTCCGTCCGGTTCCGATGTCAGAGCCTGGTTTCGAGGATCGGAGAGTCCGATCTCACCCGAGACTTGAGCGATCAAGAAGGTCATGGATCCACCCAGGAAATAGACCAGTCTCTTTGAGGACAGATCGCTGGCGTTGGCCAGGGTTTCAGGGCCCGTTGGTGAGACCCTGGCTCGGAGGGACGCCTCGCCACCCAGGCGATCCCAGCCCATCCCGGCCAGAAGGCCCACGCCCAGGAAGTCCTTCCCGATGGTGCCCCTGAAGGAGGTCACTTCCAGATCGAAAGCCGCCTCTGCCGGGTTCGACCCGTCCAGCTCTCCGATGGTGGTGGATCCCATCCACCGGCGTGCGGCGGAAAGGGTGATCCCCGGGAGGGTGAACGACTCCCTCAGGATTCCGAGCCTCGCTCCCAAACCCCACGCCCAGAGGCCTTTGGGGAACCCGAGGTCCTTGGACGGGAAAAGACCGTGGGAGGACCCCATCAGGTCGAGGGAAAGGACGCCGCCTACGGTGGGGGAGGGTGAAAATCCGTTGAGCACCCCTACCGTGCCCACAAAATGGATCGTGGGCACGTAGAGGGTCTCCTCCGACGTTCCGCCGGTGGATCCGTATCCCTCCGGGATCCCGACCATGGTGCTCCTCGTCATCCCGACCCGTCCACTCAGGGCGATCCTCGGGGAGCGCCTGAGACGGTGGCCGAAGGTGCTGGCCGACCCAGCGGTTTCGCTCCCCAGGGTGGCAGCGGTTCCCACCCCTGCCCGCGCCCCCTCCAGGGAAAGACCAGCCCGGTGGCAGTAGATCTGAAAGGTCCCAGAAGGACCTCCACAGCGCTGGACCAGCTCCTGTAGCTCCTGACCGGACAGAGCAGAGGGGAAGAATGATAGGGAGGCCGAAAGCACCCCGACAAACCACCAAAGCCTCTGGATGAGCCGGATAGGACTCAAGCCAGCTCCACCCCCTCCCCTTCCGCCACGTCCCCAAGAATCCAGCTCCGTTCCCCGGCAGCCGCCAGGTCATCGGCGACTCCCTGGGCGTCCTCGGGAGAAACGATGGCAATCATCCCGACCCCCATATTAAACACCCTGTACATCTCCGGGGTGGCAATCCGCCCTCCGTCCTGTAAGGCCCTGAAGATCGCTGGTACTTCCCAACTCTCGGTGTCGATCCTGGCTCTCTGACCGGAACCCAGGGTCCTGGGGAGATTTCCCGGGATTCCCCCTCCCGTGATGTGAGCAAGACCCCGTATCCGTCCGTCGGCCAATCGTGGCCGCAGGGCCGGGAGATAGGCCCGGTGCACCGCAAGCAACGCATCTTCAACCGTCTTGTTCAACCCTGGGATGAGGTCTCCGATCTGAAGCCCCATGGCCTCGAAGACCACCTTCCGAGCCAGGGAGTAGCCATTCGTATGAAGGCCGTCCGAGCCGAGCCCCACCAGGACGTCACCGACTCGGACCTTCGATCCGTCCAGGATCCTGGCTCTTTCCACAGCCCCCACAATGAACCCCGCCAGGTCGTACTCCCCCGCGGGATAGAAGTCCGGCATCTCCGCTGTTTCACCGCCAAGAAGTGCACAGTTGTTCTCGAGGCAGGCCTGGGCCACCCCCTTGACCACCTCTGAGACCACTCCTTCCTCCAGGTGACCCGTGGCCAGGTAGTCAAGGAAGAAGAGGGGTTCGGCACCCTGAACCAGGATGTCGTTCACGCAGTGGTTCACCAGGTCCTGACCCACGGTATCGTGTCGACCGGAGAGGAAGGCCAACTTCAGCTTGGTCCCAACGCCATCGGCGCTGGAGACCAAAACGGGTTTCTTCAGTTCCCCGGGGACGGCATAGAGCCCCCCGAAAAGACCCATCTCGGAAAGTGTGTTTTCATCTCGGGTCTGAGCGACCAGGGCCTTGAGAGCGGCTTTGGCGCGGTCAGCGGCGTCCAGGTCCACCCCGGCAGATCGATAGCTGAGCCCTTCCGGTTCAATCACGCTCACCCTCCTCCGTTCGCTCCATGCGCGTGGGTGCCGACACGCCAAGAATGGTCAGGCCGTTTCTCAACACGATCTGAACGCCTCTAGCAAGGGCCAGCCGGGCCAGGCGCAGCTCCGGATCCTGGACCAGCACGGCGAGCTCCGGGTTCCGGGAAGGATTTCCCGCATGATACCAGGAGTTCACGGCTCCAGCCGTCTGTTCGAGGTAGTCACACAGGATATGGGGAGCCCGGGACCCGGCCGCCCTCTGCACCGTCTCGGAGAAGTCCGCCAGTCGCTTTAGAAGGTCCCGCTCCAGCGGGTGGGAGAGAAGCTCCAGGGCGCCGCCCTTCGCATTGATCTCCTCAGCCGCAAGCTCGCCTTTCCGGAAGATGGAGCACATCCGAGCGTGGGCGTACTGGACCTTGTAGACCGGGTTCTTTTCGGAGTGGTCCAGAGCCACGTCCAGGTCGAAAACCAGCTGGGCATCGGCTTTCCTCATCAGGAAGAAATACCGGACCACATCGGCGCCAACCTCCCCGATGAGTTCTCTGAGCGTGGTGTAAGACCCCGCCCTTTTGGAGAACTTCACTTCCTGGCCCTCCCGCTCCACCGTCACCATCTGGTGAAGGACGTACTCGGGGTACCCCTGAGGTAACCCCAGGGCCTGGAGACCGGCCCGGACGCGGGTGACCGTACTGTGGTGGTCCGAACCCTGGACGTTGATGACGTGATGGAATCCGCGCTCCCACTTGGTCATGTGGTAAGCCACATCGGGCAGGAAGTAGGTCGGATTCCCATCGCTCCGGATCATGACCCGGTCTTTCTGGTCCCCGAACTCGGTGGTCTTCAGCCAAACGGCTCCCTGTTCCTCGTAGACCAGGCCGGTTTCCCGGACGGCCTGAACCGTGGCTTCCACCCTCCCATCCGTATAGAGGGAGGACTCAAGGAAGTACTCGTCGAAGGTCAGGTTGAAGGCGCCCAGGTCCCGATCCTGATCCTCCCGCAGGAGCCGAACCGCAAACCGACGCACGAACTCGAGGCCCTTTTCGGTGAAATCGTCCTTGAACCGGTCTCCCTCCTGCTCTTTCAACTCCTGGGCAATATCCAGTACATAGGCGCCCTGGTAGCCTCCCTCCGGAATCTCAGCCTGGGCCCCCAGGAGTTGGCGGTAGCGAGCCAGAACACTCTGGGCAAGGAGATCGATCTGCTTTCCAGCGTCGTTGTAGTAGTACTCCCGGTGAACCTTCCAACCCGTCCACTCCAGCAGGGTTGAGAGGGCGTCACCGATTGCTGCTTGGCGACCGTGACCGAGATGAAGGGGCCCGGTGGGATTCGCCGAGACGAACTCCACCATGATGGCCTGTCCCTGCCCCCCGGCCGAGGCCCCGTACCGGAAATCGGACCCAAGAATCTCATTCAGGGTCTGGGCGATGGCGCCGCTGGAAAGGAAGAAGTTGAGGAACCCCGGCCCCGCCACCTCCACCCTGTCGACTCCAGCTTCCCTTGCATCGAATCGTTGGACGATCTCCTCGGCAATTTCCCGGGGAGACCGGCGGAGCACTTTTGCCAGGGGCATGGCGACGTTGGTGGCCCAATCCCCGTGGTCAGGGTCCTTGGGTCGCTCCAGACGGATGGAGGGGTCCGAGACACCCATCTCTTCCAGGGCTCTCTTCAGGCCGTTTTGAATCTGCGGTTCGGACATGGGTCCTTCAGGAATCCGAGGAGGCGGATTTGCCCGCGGGTTTGGAAGGGGCAGCCTCCTTCTTGGTGTCCGGCTTCTTGGGCTTCGACTCAGAGGCACTCTCCCCGGAGGGGGCCGTCTCCTTTGAGGCCTCCTTCTTGTAGGAGTCGCTTCGGGAGTCCGTGATGTAGAAACCGTCCCCTTTGAAAAGGAAGCCGGCTCCGCCGGAAATGATCCGCTGACTTTCCGCCCCGCACTCCGGACAGTCGGCCTTCGGCTCTTCACTCATCTTCTGAAACCGATCGAACTTGTGCCCTTTCGGGCACTGGTACTCATACGTGGGCATTTCTGGGGCCAACTCCCTTTGTCCCTGATTCTTTGGAAGGCACGACTCCCCAGGACTCCTTTGACCGGGCTCGAGAACTTCCCTATGACTTCAGCCCAAAAAGCTAACCAGGGACCAATGCCCGAACCACCCGTTCGGCCACGGGGGGCCTCGTATCCCCCGCGCCCCCTAACCCTCGTCGTACGTTCCCCATTCCTCCCGCAGGACATCGCTGATCTCACCCAGCGTCGCCGAGCTCTTCACGGCTTGGATCATGGGTGGTAGGAGGTTCTCACCGGAGCGAGCCGCCTCCCTTATGGCTGTGAGGGCCGATCCGACCCTGGATGAATCTCGATTGTCCTTCAGCCGGGCCAGCGAGGCCCTCTGATGGGCCTCCAGGGCCGGGTAGTCCGGGTGGCGGATGGCGGGGCTGTCACCGGACTCTGCAAAGGCGTTCACACCCACCACGGTGCGCCGCCCACTCTCGACTTCCAGCTGGAAGCGATAGGCGGCCTGGTGGATTTCCTCCTTCATGAACTCCACGGCTCTGGATGCCCCCCCCATCTCCTCGATCTGGTCCAGGTACCTCCTGGCTTCGGCTTCCACAGAGTCGGTGAGGGCCTCGACGAAGTAGCTCCCGGCCAGGGGATCGACGGAGTGGGTGACCCCGGATTCATGAGCCAGGATCTGTTGGGTTCTCACTGCCAGGAGAGCCGAGTCTTCCGAGGGCAGGGCCAAGGCTTCATCGAAGGAGTTCGTATGGAGGGACTGGGTTCCCCCAAGAACCGCTGCCAAGCCCTGAACGGTGACCCGGACCACGTTGTTGTTGGGTTGTTGGGCTGTGAGGGTCGAACCGCCGGTCTGGGTGTGGAAGCGCAAACGACAGGAGGAATCACCGGCCCCGTACCTTTCCTTCAAAAGCCGGGCCCAGAGACGCCGGGCGGCCCGGAATTTCGCCACCTCCTCGAAGAGGTCGTTGTGGGCCGCGAAGAAAAAGGAAAGTCGGGGGGCGAAGGCTTCCAGCTCGAGTCCGGCGGCCAGCGCCCGATCCACGTACTCCAGGCCGTTGGCGAAGGTGAATGCAATTTCCTGCGGAGCCGTCGACCCGGCCTCTCTCATGTGGTATCCCGAAATGGATATGGTATTCCACCGGGGAACCTCACGGGCACAAAATGCCAGAACGTCCGAAATGAGGCGGAGGCTAGCCTCAACAGGATAGATATAGGTCCCTCGCGCGATGTACTCTTTCAGAACGTCGTTCTGGACGGTCCCCCGAAGCTGGTCTCGAGGGACACCCTGCTCGTCACCAAGGGCCACATAAAGGGCCAGAAGGATGGCGGCGGTGGAGTTGATGGTCATTGAGGTAGAGATCTGACCAAGGGAAATCCCCTGGAAGAGGGTCCTCATGTCCGCCAGCGAATCCACGGCGACACCGACCCTTCCCACCTCACCCAGAGCCATGGAATGGTCGGAGTCGTACCCCATCTGGGTCGGAAGGTCGAAAGCCACAGATAGGCCGGTGGTGCCCTGCTCGAGTAGGTAACGGTAGCGCCTGTTCGTGTCTTCGGCGGTCCCAAACCCCGCATATTGGCGCATGGTCCAGAGTCGCCCTCTGTACATGGTGGGGTGGATCCCCCGCACGAATGGGAATTCTCCCGGATCTCCCAGTGCCGGCGGCTCTTTCGGGGGCCCGTATATGGCCTCGACGGGGATCCCACTTGCTGTGAAGAAGGTGTCCGGTTTTTTGGCCTTGCTCATCCGGTCTCCTCCTGCTTCAACGGCTTCACTGGATCGAACTCCATGAGGATCTGGTCCTTCTCAACGGCCTCACCTGCGGAGACCAGGATCGAACGGACGCGGCCTGGACCGGCGCTCTTCAACTCGTTTTCCATCTTCATGGCCTC
>CBDUAX010000253.1:0-7048 GCA_965365235.1 uncultured bacterium | reverse complement strand
ACAACATCGTCATCACCATGAATTCCACCGCCATCAGCGGCAGTCCCTTCACCAGCACCGTGGGGGTTGGACCCCTCAGCCCTTCGAACTCCACGGCCGACGTGCCGGCTGCAGGTTCAGCAGGTGTGGCCACGGATATCACGGTCCAGGCCAGGGACACGGAGGGCAATGCCATCGGAGTGGGCGGTGAGACGGTGGAGGTGACGGTATCGGGGGCCAACACCGTGGCCACCTTCACCGCCACGGACGTAGGAGACGGCACCTACACCGCCAGCTACACCCCCACCAACACCGGAGATGACACCATCGTCATCACCATGAACACCACCGCCATCAGTGGTAGTCCCTTTACAAGCACTGTGGGGGCCGGGCCGGTGAGTCCCACCAACTCCACAGCTACAGTACCAGCCGCTGGTGCAGCCGGGAGTTCAACCAATATCACGGTTCAAGCCCGGGACGGTAGCGGGAATCCTCGCAACGTGGGCGGTGAAAACACGGAGGTCACGGTCTCGGGGGCCAATGCTGTGTCAACCTTTACAGCCACCGACGTGGGGGACGGCACCTACAACGCCAGCTACACCCCAACGGCGGTGGGCGATGACAATATCGTCGTCACCATCAATTCCACTGCCATCAGCGGAAGCCCCTTCACCAGCACAGTGGGTGCCGGGACCGTGAGTGCCACCAACTCCACCGCAAACGTCCCTGACGGAAGGGTGGGGAGCCTGACAAACATCACGGTCCAGGCCAGGGACGGATTCGGAAACCCCCTGGATGAGGGGGGCGAAACGGTGATCGTGACACCGCCTACCGGAGAAATCACCGCCACGGACGGAGGGGATGGCACATACACTGCTAGCTACACTCCAACCAGTCCGGGGAATGACGCGATCACAATCACCTTGAACGGTACGCCCATTAGCGGTAGCCCGTTCACGAGCAAGATCAGCCCGGCGCTGGAGGAGGAGGGGCCACCCGACCAGACATGGAAGATGGCCCAGTCGACCCCCCCAACCCCCTTTTCCTGCTGATGCCCCAGAGCCCGAACTCCGGGGGCAACGGAAAACCCCCTCCGGCCAAGAACCCTTTCCCCATCGCGGTTCCAAAGGGGGACAAGCACCCTCCGGGCAACCGGGTTTCAAGGTGGGTCCGGGATTTCCTGCCCTCGCAACCTCTCCCTACGAAGCAGGGTACAGAAGAAGAGGGGATGGTCCGCCCGAAGAAGAGCCACAAGGCACCTGGACCCATACAGCGAGCCACCATTCAGATGCTTCCCGGCCGCTTGGAAGCCATCGGTACCAAGGAGATCCAACAGGAAGTCCGCTTCGTTCGGTCGCCTTCTGACGAACAGGTGGTCACCCTCGGGTGGAACCTGGGAGAGCCTCCTGAACATGTAACACTGAACCACTCCTCCATTCAGCCTCTCCACGCTAGAATGACCTATCGAGATGATGGATGGTGGATCGAGAATCTGGCCGAACATGACCCGGTGGTGGTGAATGGCGCCCCGATTCGGCCCTCTTCCCCTCCCCGACTCCTGAAAGACGGCGACCAGGTTCGGATGGGGGCCGTTGTTTTCAAGTTTTTTTTCCCATGACCCGTCAGGGGCCCTGAAACACCCATGGATTCGGAAGCTCTGAAGCTAGCCGTCGAGAGTCTGGACGGAGATTTCGAGCTCGTTCGAGAACTCGGGCGTGGAGCCACCTCCATCGTGTACCTCCTTCGGGATCACGGGCTCGAGCGCGACGTGGCCATGAAGGTGATCCGGGGTGGCCTGGGGACGGAAGAGGAGGCCCTGGGTCGGCTCCAGCGGGAAGCCCAGCTGGTGGCGAAGCTCCAGCACCCCAATATCGTGAGGCTGTTCGGGACCCAGCGTCTTCTCGACGGCAGCTTTGCACTGTTGATGGAGCATGTCCCGGGAAGAAACCTCAAAGAGATCCTTACCCGCGAAGGACCGCCGCCGATTCCTCGGGTGCTTGAAGTTCTCAAAGACGTGGGGTCGGCCCTGGCCTACGCTCACCGCCGGAAGATCGTGCATCGGGATGTAAAGCCCGAAAACATCTACATCGACGAAGAGGTGGGGGCCGCCCGGTTGGCCGACTTCGGCGTAGCCCGCCCGTGGGATCAGGACAGTCGGCTGACCATCCCCGGCGCCTCCCTTGGGACCCCGGCCTACATGTCCCCTGAACAAATCGATGGGAAGGTGGTCGACGGACGGAGCGACGTATACAGTTTGGGCCTCGTAGGCTATGAGATGGTCCTGGGGCACCACCCCTGGGAGGGCGAGAACGTATTCACGACCATCTTCAAGCAAAAAAACGAGACTCTTTCCCTGGAGCTTCCCGGGCTGGACCGGTACCCAACCCTGGCAAACATCCTAGGAAAGGCTCTAGAGAAGGATCCATCGGAGCGATGGGAATCAGCCGACGTCTTTCTGGCCCAACTCCAGACCGTCACGCCAACTCGGCGGAAGGGCGATCCATCGGCCAGGCCCGGGAGGCATCGGTCAGACGGCGCCACCGTGCCGCCCCAAGCGGAAACTTCCCCCGAAACCCAGGCAACCGGGACTCCTCCAGCGCCAACGAAAGAGCGGGAAGCCTCCTCCATCGACTGGTCCGTCCTCCAGGATGACCCGAAGCTCGCCCCCACTGCCCTCCAATCGACCCGGGAGGACGGGACCCCGTCGCCAGCCGGACAGACTCCCCTGGCCTTTGCTCGGAAGAAACCGTTTCGGGGCCTCTGGATCGCTGTAGCCCTGATCCTGACTGCAGGATCCTACGGGATTTACCGATGGGTCTTGAGCCCAAGCCAGACACCGTTTCTGACCAACGGATCCGGGATGGCGACATCCCCCTTCGTTACGGGTCCCGGAGGCACCCCCTCCACGAATTCGAGGGATCCCTCTCCGCTTTTGGTGCTCAGCGGCGGGAATATTCAAAGCCCGGTCGGGTCGGAAACCACCCTGGCCCTGAAAGCCTCCGGTCCGGACGGCATGGCTTTGATCGATACCCTGGTCTCCTTTGAGGTGGTGGAAGGGGAAGGGACCCTCGAGGCGTCCGAGGTCCGGACTACCGAAGGTGGCCTGGCAGAGACGATCCTCCGACTCTCGACCCGCACCGGGTTGGTAGTGGTCCGTGGATCCGTTGTGGGGATCCCCGGGGCAGAAACGGTTTTCCGGGTCTCAGCCGAGCCGGGCCCGCCGACAGAGGTCACCGCCATCCTTGGGGAAGGCCAGACTGCTCCTCCGGGCGAAGCTCTCCCCGAGTTCATCGGGATCCGGGTGTGGGACCAGTTCGGGAACCTCATCCCGAATGCCGAAGTCCAATTCCGGGTCCTGGAGGGGGGCGGCAGGGTCCAACCCCGGGCCACCAACACCGACGATGTTGGGCGGGCCTTTGCGCGGTGGACCCTTGGCGATTCTGCCGGGCTCCAGACCATGGCGGCAGTGGTTCCAGGGGCCCCCGATACCCTCACGGTCTTTCAAGCCACCGCTGAGATGCCAGAAGAACCCGAGCCCACCGAAGAGGAAGTCCGTGCCCCGGAGCCGTCAGTCGAAACGCCAAGGGTTGAAGAAGACATCCGGCCGGCTGCTCCACCGGCACCCCCGGCTGCCAGAGTTCGTCCAGCACGGTTCGCCGTCGGCGGGAGCCATATTTGCGCCCTTGCTGGGAGCGCTGTTTGGTGCCGAGGAACGGCGAACCGGGGCCAAGGTTCTCAAAACCCCGCTGAACCTTTCCGGGCTCTTTCCGCCGGCGTGTCCCATAGCTGTGGGCTCGAGGCCAACGGAAAGGCATGGTGCTGGGGAGCTAACGAATCCGGTCAACTCGGCGATGCCTCCACACTGGACAGGCCTTCACCCGTGGAGGTGTTGACCGAGTCTACCTTCTCGGTGCTGGCAGCCGGCCTATCTCATACGTGTGGCCTCGACGGGGCTGGAGCCCCTTTCTGCTGGGGCCGGAATCTGAACGGACAGTTGGGGAACGGGTCTCGGGCCGACCGGGGTCAACCGACTCCCGTGTCGGGCGGAAGGACCTTCGAGACCTTAACCTCGGGGTGGAACCATGCCTGCGGCCTCACCTCAACCGGTAGAGCGTATTGCTGGGGTTTGAATGGAAACGGTCAAATCGGAGACGGCACTCGAGTCGATCGTCTCGTCCCAACACCGATCTCGGGGACTTTCCAGGCCCTGGCCGCTGGAGCCACACACACCTGCGGGATCAGTGGCCGTACGGTCCTCTGTTGGGGTGAGAATGGATTTGGCCAGGTAGGAGAAGCTGCCAGTCCCAGCGGACAGACGGTTCCGGTGCCTGTGGAAGGGCTCCCGTCGGACCCGGTTTCTCTTGCTCTTGGAGCCGTCCACTCCTGTGCGATCCTTCGAGACGGTTCCACCTACTGTTGGGGCCAGAACCTTCACGGGCAGCTGGGGAACGGCACCACTGAAAGTTCGGCAACTCCCAAGGAGGTCGCCGGCGGCTTTCGATTCGTCCGTATCTTCGCGGGGGGCGCAATGACCTGCGGCTTCCCGGATGATGGATCTGAATTCTGCTGGGGAATGAACCAGGGGGGCCAACTCGGGGACGGATCGAGGACCAATCGGACGACTCCGGTTCGGGTAAGCGGTCAGTGAGGCCCTCCTGGCCGAGGAACTATTCCTGGCTCAGCTCCTGGTCCAATGCCATCCGAACCTCCCGACGCCGTTGGCCCTCCCTGAACCGCCTCCTGTCGGTCTCCGTCTCCAACTCCAGGGGAGGAACGGGAACCGGCCTGTGGTCGGCGTCGATGGCCACGAAGGTAAGGAAGCAGGAGTTGGTGAGTCGCTTCCTCCCCGACAGGAGATTCTCGGCCTCCACCCTCACGCCGATCTCCATCGAGGTTCGCCCCACGAAGTTTACCCGGGCTTGGCAGGTAACGAGTTCTCCCGTGAGGATGGGCTCCTTGAAATCAACCCGGTCAATGGAAACGGTTACGCAGGGCCGACCCGAATGACGCATGGCCGACACCGCCGCGGCCCGGTCCACCATCGACAAAATGACCCCACCGAATACGTTCCCGTGGTTGTTGACCTGGTGTGGCATCATGAGCTCCGACACCAGGGATTCAGAGCGCCTGGGGCTTCGGACTTCCCGATCTTCTGTCAAGTGCAACTCCTCTACGTAGGTGTCTTTCAGACTCCATCCAGATGGGGCTCGCCCACGACAAGCGATCGAACCTCGGGGGCAGAACCCCGACGTTAGGTGGAACCCTTCTCCGCATTCCCGGTTTCAGTACCCGGAGATCTCATGGCATTCTTTCCCACTGATTGCACCCAACCCAGAAGGCGTTCCGGTCGGCGGGACCCAAGATAGAAGAGAGCACCGTCGCTGAGGTGAAGGCGTAGGGCCCTGTTCCCCCGGACCGTCCAGGCCCGTTTTTTTCCCAGGCCCCCACGAATCCCCCAGCCCCCGAACTCGGCGAGGGGCGAATAGGTGACCGGCTCTACGCGCTCTATCTCCGAGAAGGGGATGGTTTTCCGGACTACTTCCGCGAGCCCCCAAGCGAGTTCGAGCCCCTCATCCAGGACGCGTACCCTCAGTTGCCCCAGGAAGGAATAAAGGGCTCCGGGGATGCCAAGACCGAGGCAGAGGCTCAAAACAGCTTCGCCAACCGACATGGCCCCATCCTGCCCCCAAACCTTGCCCTGAGCCAGCTCGACCAGGGGAATCGCAGCAGCAATGAAGGCCAAGGAAACGGCTACATGAGCCCACCAAGCCCAGCCGGTGCGCTCTTCGAAATGAACGTTTCTTGCCATGAAGAACCTCGCAATCCTTCGGGTTGACGACACTTTTCCCGGGACCCTCCGAAAAGGCAAACCGCTTGCACCCCTGGTCCCTCGCGGGTCAAGATAGGAGTGCTTGATCCCAAAGGGGAACGATTACCGGCCCCCCACCCTCCCGGATCTGTTCGGAGAGGCCGAGGAAGCGAATGGCGAATCCAGTGAAACCCCACGGACCAGCAAAGGTCATCGGCCTTTGGCTGGGAGTGGCATTCTTCCTCCTGCTCCTGGCATTTCCGGTAGACCCCGGGAACCCGGCCGCCAGCCGTATGGCCGCCGTGGCCCTCCTCATGGCCGTCTGGTGGGTAAGTGACTGTATCCCCCTCTTCGCCACCGCTCTTCTCCCTCTGGTCCTCTTTCCCCTCCTGGGGATCATGTCCGGGCGGGAAACCGCCCCCATTTATTTCAACAGCACCATCGTTCTCTTCATCGGGGGCTTCATGATCGCCCTGACGATGGAAAAGTGGGACCTTCACCGACGGATCGCACTGGCCATCATCCGTGCAGTGGGCGGCGGGCCCACTCGGATTGTTCTGGGCTTTATGATCGCAGCTGCCTTTCTCTCCATGTGGATCTCCAACACCGCCACAGCGGTGATGATGGTTCCTATTGGGCTGGCCATCATCCTCCAGGTAGAAGAGGAGTTCGACCGAGAGCGCGCACACAAGTTCTCTGTCGGATTGATGTTGGGTATTGCGTACGCGTGTTCGGTAGGCGGTCTGATGACCCTGGTCGGCACTCCGCCGAACCTCTCGTTCGTTCGCATCTTCGAGATCCTCTTCCCCGATGCCCCACACATCGCCTTCGGCCAGTGGATGATCCTGGGGGTCCCGATCGGGGTCAGCATGATCCTGTTGGCCTGGGTCATGATCACACGGGTCTTTTACAGGACTCCCGCGGAGCTGACGGTGGACCGAAGTGTGGTGGAAAACGAACGGAAGGCATTGGGACCCATCACCTTCGAAGAAAAGGCGGTCCTTGTCGTATTCGCCTCCACCGCCCTCCTTTGGGTATTCCGAGTGGACCTCCAGTTGGGGTTGGCCACGATTCCGGGCTGGTCCAGACTCCTCCCATTCCCCGGGATGATCGATGACGGAACGATTGCCATCGGCCTGGCCTCGGTCCTCTTCTTCATCCCGACCCGATCGGCCGGAGCCGCCACCTCTGACAGGCGGGTGATGGGACCGGATGTGATCCCGCGGCTCCCCTGGGACATCGTCCTTCTGTTCGGAGGCG
>CBDUAX010000252.1:0-7049 GCA_965365235.1 uncultured bacterium | reverse complement strand
TGTAGCGAGGGCCGGACAGCCTCTCCAGACTGCCCGGCCCCCACCGTAGTCCCTCCACCTCGTGTAAGATCCGGAATCCAGACGGACCCCGACCTACCCTTGGTCGAGTCCCTTACGGGGAGATGACCTCGTAAGTGTATCCAGACACCCGCTGGCTGGACACAAACTCTCCCTGGAAGATTTGGAACTGTTCAGTGGCCGGCGCCTGGACCTGAATATCCACCGTTCCGATCTCGGTCCCGTTTTCCCCCCCGAAATGGAAGCGGAGGGAGATGGTGGTTCCCGCCTCGATGGTCGTGTTCTTGAGCGAGCCGGTTATGGTCGCACCACCGTCGGCTCCGGGACGCAAGCTCAAATCTTCGATCTCATAACCAAGGGTCTGGTATTCGTTGAAGACCGTGTTGGCCTCCTCGGTCTGCTCGGTCTCGGAGAGAGCTCGGGTAAGGAAGATCCAACCGAGAGCATTCCGAGGATCCACCTCGATGAGTTCCCGGGCAGCGGGGATCAGCTCCTCGAACCTCTCACTGATGGAGAGCGTCTGCGCCAGGTTCAGCCGGGCGTCCCGGTTGAAGGGGTTCATCTCCGCCGCCTGGGAGAAGGCCTGGGCGGCGAGTTCGTAGTTCTCGATCTGATAGAGCCCGACACCGGCGTTGAAGAAGTCCCGCTCTCCAAGGTCCGGATCAGCCAGGAGCTTGTCGTATAGGGCTTGTACGGAGTCGGCCTGACCGAGCTCGGACAGGTTGTTCGCCAGGCTCCCGATGAGGCTGGGATTGCCCGGATCCTCGTCCAGGAGCTGACCATATAGGTCGGCGGCCTCCTGGTATCGCTCCCCGTAGGTCAGGGTCTGGCCCAACCCGGAGGTGGCGATATCCCAGTGCTGCTCCCAAATGGGGGCCCCAGCCGTGTCCGCCATCTGTACCTCTTTGGACTCCTCCAGAATGGCCATGGCCCGGCGGTAGGCCTGGACGGCGTCGTCGATCCGGTCCAGCTGGGAATACACCGATCCAAGCTGAAGAAGAGCCTCGGGACGACCGTCGTAGATGTTCGATGCCTGTTCGAAGATCCTGGCAGCCGATTCCATGTCGCCATTTCCCATGGGGACGATGGCGTCATTGTAAGCCGCGACCCAACCCCGTTCCCTCCAAGCCACAGTCTCCAGCTGGTAGGGTGGATGGATCTCCTCGGCCCGCGTGAACATGCTGTCTGCGCCAACGTAGTCGTTCAATCCCACGAAGGCCTGTCCGGCCTGGAAGTAGGACTTGGGGTTGGTGCTGTCAGCGGTGATCCCGTCCATGGCGGACTGGAGAGCCTCCTGGTAGCGCTGCTGGATCACAACCTCGTCGGTAGTGGACTGGGCCTGCGTCAGAGCCAGATCGGCCGAGCGCGTGTGGCTGTTGTCGCTAGGCCGGATTCCCTGATCCAATAGCTCGGCTCCAGGGAGCATCGGCCCGGATGGGGCCGTGCCTCCGCCTCCGCCGGACGCGCATCCTGTACCAGTGATCAGGGCTGTTACGGCGAGGACGAGTCCGAGTCGGACGTTCATCCCGTTTTCCTCCTCTTGGGTGGTCAAAAGGGGCCCGGTTTCGTGCCCGGAGCCCCTGGGTTTAAACAGCATGGAAATCTAGAACTCCCATCCTGTATCGTCAAACCCGGGGAATAGACGAGGACCAGCCGAAACCGGCCCTTTTCTGTATTGGTTTCCACACCGTAAACAGTGCAAGAAAAGGGCCTGCCAGCTCCCGTTCGAGCATACTTCAGCATTCTACGGGCGGAAACGCTCTGGCTTTCACCTTTTCAGGTAGGTGAGAATCTTCAAGGCAAGGGCTTGGCTGAATCCCGGGAGTCGGGAAATCTCTTCGGCAGAGGCCTTTTTAACCCCTTGCACCGACCCAAACTGGGTCAGAAGGGCATTCATCCGAGCCGGTCCCACCCCGGGAATCTCTTCCAGCTGGGAGGTGAGTGTACGCCGTGACCGAAGCTTCCGGTTGTAGGTGATGGCAAATCGGTGGGCCTCGTCACGGAGTCGTTGCAGAAGGAACAGGGCGGGATTCCGCCGACCAAGGGCGACGGCGTCGGGCCGGCCGGGGAGGAACACCTCCTCTTCCCGTTTCGCCAGGGCTACCACCGCCACATTGGGAAGGCCGAGAGCCTCGAGAGGTTCAAGGGCCGCGTTCAACTGCCCCTTCCCACCGTCGATGACCACAAGATCCGGAAGGGGTTTCTCTTCTTCCAGACGTCTCCTGAAATAGCGTGAGACCGCTTCTGCCATCGAGCGGTAGTCGTCATTCCCCCAGTCGCCCTTGATCTTCATGTGCCGGTATTCGGCCTTTTTGGGGGCTCCATTCTCGAAGACGACAGCGGAGGCTACGGTTTCAGACCCCTGGATATGGGAGATGTCGAAGCAGACCATGACCCGAGGGACCACCTTAAGGTCCAGTTTTTCCTGAAGGTCGAAGAGGTCCTCGTCGGCTCGGTCCACTTCGGGCGCCTCAACGGAAACCCGGTCTTCCAGCGCGCTCTGGGCGTTGGTCCCGGCCAGAGCCACAAGGCGGCGCTTCTCACCTTTCTGCGGGACGCGCAGGTGGACGCGCCGCCCAGCTTTCTCGCTGAGGACCGTCTCCAGGACGTCCCGGTCAGGAAAGTCGGTCGGAAGGAGGATCTCCCGAGGGAGGTCCATGGTGCCCTCTTCGCCCCTCCCCAGGTAGTAGCGTGTGGCGAAGACGGACAACAAGAGCTCGTCGTTCTCCTTTCCCACCCGGGAGAATCGCTGCTGATCCCGTCCCAGGAGCAACCCTTTCCGAATGCGGAGGGCCACGGCCACCGCCAGTTCCCCGTCCCGGGCCAGCGCAAGTACGTCCTGGTCCCCACCCTGAACCCTGTGCACCCGTTGCTCCCGGGCGATGGTTCCCAAACCACGAGAAACATCCCTGAGTCTGGCTGCGTCCTCGAAGCGTAGATCACGAGAAGCCTCGGCCATGCGGCCTTCGACCTCCTGACGAAGTTTTTCGGTATCGCCGTCTAGAATCCGGAGGATCTCCCGGATCATTCCCCCGTACTCTTCCTGGGACTGGAGGCCCACGCAGGGAGCAAGGCATCGGCCGATGTGGAAATCGAGACAGGGGCGGTCCGGGGCCTCCCTGGGCAGATCATACCGGCAGGAACGGACGGTGTAGAGTCGTTTGACCACCTCCAGCGCCTGGCGCAGCGGCCCCACGGAGGTGAACGGACCGAAGTACCGTGAGCCATCGTTCCGTACCTCTCGAGTGACGAACACCCGGGGGAACGCCTCCCTGGAGGTCACCTTGATGTAAGGATACTTCTTGTCGTCCTTGAGCTGGAGGTTGAAACGGGGATGGTGCTCCTTGATCAGGTTGGCTTCCAGGATGAGGGCTTCGGCCTCCGAGCCCACGACGATCGTATCCAGCGACCTCACCCGCTTCACCAGCTCCCGGGTTTTGACGGAATGAGCCGGGTCGTCCCGAAAGTAGCTTCGGACCCGGGGCCGAAGGGATTTGGCCTTGCCCACATAGAGGATCTCTCCGCTTCCGCTCCGGAAGAGATACACCCCCGAGGCCTTGGGAAGGCCTTTCAGGAGGTCAGGAGAGATTTGGCTGGACTCGGACATGAGAGTCTCTGGGGTTTTCGGTGCCGCAAGGACATCAGGAGGGGTCGGGTCGAGCCTTCCGGAAGGGGATCCCGACTCCGAAGGCTGCGGCCAGGCCCAGATAGGCTACCCCAAAGGCACCCGCCGTTCCCGCGGCGGCAAGGGGATCCAGGATCGCGGATCCCTCTCCCAGGACATTGGGAAGGATTCCATCTCTGGAAGAGAAGCCCAGGAGTGCCCTCGCTACCAGCCCCACGCCCAAGGCCAAAGCGCCGGCAAGGAGCATCCTGAGGATGCGGTCCTTGCCAGGTCCGTGGCCTCCCAGACGCCGCCCCAGGCGACGACGGAGAAGAACATACTCCAACCAGGCACCCACCGCGGACCCGATGGCAAGACCGGCGACCCCCAGTCGAAGCTCCCCTACCCCCAGTCGGTCCAGCGGGAACATGAGGCTGGCCCCGACAGCGATGGAGACGGCCACCCGCCCGCCGGCGATGACCGCAGGAGTCTTCGTGTCGCGGAGGGCGTAGAACGCCGAGGACAGGGCTCTGGAAGAAGCCGATGCGGGAAGGCCCAGGGCGTAGGCCGCCAGGACTAGATGGACGACCGCGGTATCGGTCGCACCGAAGTCCCCCCTTTGGAAAAGGCCCGCAACCAGTACATCTCCCAGGAATAGGTACGCCAGTGCCGAAGGGATCAGGAGAAGGGCCAACCGGTCCAAGGCCCCCCGGACCCTGGGGACCAGCACGCTCCGGACAGCCTCGGGGTTTCGGGAAAGCTCCGGGAGCTCAGACGCGGCGATGGCCATCCCGAACAGAGAGATGGGAAGGAAATACATGGTCTGGGCTCGCCCCATCATCGCCACCGCCCCTTCCACCAGGAACGACGCCAGCCAGAGGTCCACCAGACTACTGAGGTTCACCACGCCCCTGGCCGCCACCACCGGTGTGAGACTCCGAATGGCCTCCTGAATCCCCGTTACCCTCCGGCTGAGGGACAGGCGGAAATGCTTCAGGACCGGGATCACCCAAGGAAGCTGCACGGCCAGTTGGAGCAGCCCCCCCACCAGGGCACCCCACGCCATCATGGTCACCAGCTCCGGGTCCCGCCCCGCTGCCTCCCATCCCAGGAAGGACCCGAAAGTGACCAGGGCGGCGATCATGGACAGGTTCCAAGCCACCGGAGCTACATAAGACACGAAAAACTTGCGGTGGCTGTTGAGGATCCCCAGGGCCCAGGCTGAGATCACCATGACCGCCGTCATGGGGAAGATGATCCGAACCAGCTCGACGGTGAGGGCCTGCTTCTCGGCATCCCATTTTCCGAAGATGATGCCGATGTAAAGGGGAGCCAGAAGGATCCCGAGCAGAGCCACACTGAAGGCCACGACGAAGAGGAGGCCCAGGGCGGCACCGGCAAATCTACCGGCATCCTCCTCCCTGCCCTCCTCCAAGAATCGGGCATACACCGGAATGAACGAGGCGCTCAGGGTCCCCTCGCCCAAAAGATTCTGGATGATGTTTGGAGTGCGGATGGCGACGCCCCAGACGTCGGCCTCTCGGGAGTTGCCAAAGTAGAAGGCCAACACGGCGTCCCGGAAGAAACCGGCGATCCGGCTCAAGAAAATGCCCGCGCCCACCCAAAAGGCAGCGCGGGCTTTCGGGCCGGTCCCCGGCGAGGGATCAGACCCTATCGTCACCGGGCGGAAGGGCCTCGGCCCCACCGGGTCTGTCTTCCAGCAGCTTCTGGAGGAACTGGCCCTCGTCGTCCAGCCTCCCCACCTCCTTCGAAAGCCGTTCGACCTCTCCCTCGAGGTAGAGGATTCGCTCCTGCATCAAGTCATCGGGTTGCCCAATTCCCCTTCGTTCCAGTCGGGAAGCCAGAGCTCGCCCGACCTGGGAATCCAATACGATGGCCAGGATGGGGATCAGAAGAACCAGGACGAACAAGATCTGCCAGAACATGAGGCCAACTTAAGCAGGTTCGGTGCCAAGAGCTACCTGGAATTCCTCCAGGAGCGTCGGGATGAGTTCAGGGCCATAGCGTGCAAGATAATAGAGGGCGTTGAGGACTCGTTCTTGGGGCTTCCCGTCGGGAAAGAGGTTCTTCTGGGCCTTCTCCAGTTGACCAAGGGTGATCTCGTTCTGGCGCTTTACCGCCTGGAGAATCTTCCGTTCGGCGTCGTCGAAGGCGGAGAACGCTGCATTCCGGGCGTGAGTCACCGGTCCTTTCAGGGTGGAATCGATCTCCTGGGCCGCTTTCGCCAGCGTGCCGGCCCCCTTTCCGACCGCTCCCCGGATCTCACCCAGAGACCGACGAACCTCGGCCGGAATCTCCTCTCTGGCGATCTCCGCCGCCAGCTCATGATAGGGCCGGTTCAACCCCTCCAACGACAGATGGAACTTGTCCAGGACCTTCCCGACCTTGGTTTCCACCAGGGTAGCCGAAAAACGGGGGTGAATCACCGGCATCCGGATCTCAAAGGCGTGGAAGTACTCTTTCAGCTGGGCGAAGTACGAGAGTTCGCTGGGTCCCGCCACATAGGAGAGAGTTGGAAAGAGCGCGCTTTCCACCACCGGCCTCAGGAGAACATTGGGGCTAAGGACGGAAGGGTCCTCACCCGCCAGCCGGCGGATATCTTCCAAGCTCCTGGTGACATTGGCCTGGTTCAAACGAAAATCCGACCCATTCTGATACAACCGGTCGCGCCCGGACGGCCCCTCTAGGAAGAGGTTCACCCCGCCCTCCAGAATTGGCACCTGGATCCCATACCCCTCCATAGAGAGATGAGTGGCAACTCGGCTCAGGAGGGCTTCGTGCTCCTCCGCATGCTCCAGCTCCCTCATCAGAACGGGGGCCGACGCTTCCTTCAGCCCCGGATCTGCAGCATCGACAAAGGCGATGGGATAGGCCCCCAGGAACCCCTCCAGAACCGCACGAAACCCCTGAGGCAGCGTGGCCCCGGAGGTGTAACTGTCTCGAATAAGCGTTATGTAAGAGTCCTTAAACTCGCTATTTGGAATAGCTTGTATAAACTCATCAACGAGGGATTCTAGCCCGGTTTGGATAGGGATCTTGCTCAGGGGCCGTCCCGCAGGGCCTTCCTGGCCGGGCACTCGGAATAGGCTGAGTTCGTTCTCCTGGTCCAGGAGGTAGGTGTGGTCCGCCTCGGCCCAGTCGTGGTCTTCCGACGCCACCCAGAAAAGGGGCAGCACCGGCCGCTGGACCACCGGCTCCAGAGCCTCAGCCAATTTGATGGCAGTGAGAGCTTTGTAGAGGCTATAGAGGGGTCCGGAAAACAGCCCGGGCTGCTGGCCGGTTGTCACCATGTAGCCCCCCATCTCCAGAAATGCCTGGAGCTTCTCCCTACCTGATGGAGAGGGCGCCTGGATGAATGACGCGGCCCGCTCCCTGGGGGCCGTCGGTGCGCACCAGGTCCGCCAGG
>CBDUAX010000251.1:0-7065 GCA_965365235.1 uncultured bacterium | reverse complement strand
AAGGTGGCCTGGGCTGGAGGGCGGCGACTTCTGCCAAGAGACGGGCCTACGCCGGCCTTCGACGCAACCGGTCAATACCGGATGGCGTTGGCGAAGAGAGTAGATCGAATCGAGGAACGCTGCACCCCGAAACGAGCTGATGGGGCCGGTTCCGAGGCCCCTGAACGTTACCTGCGGTGCGGGTGCCGTTTTCTCCTTGTACCGAGGAATCCGGAATGGAAAAGGAACCTAAAGACTTGATCCTCACCAAGGCTGGTCCGGAGGTCGAGAAGCCGGAGGCAGTGGAAGAAGCTGAGAAGGCCCTTCGGCGATGGGGTTTGAGTCTGGCCGGAACCGGAGCAGTGGGTTCCGTCGCCTATTGGATGGCTTTGCTCCAGTTCGATGTTTACTTCCCGCTGCAATGGTGGTTTGTCTTTCTGGCGACCCTCGTCGCCGTGTTCTTTTTTCCTCCGAATCGTGGGCCGAGAAATTCTCGGGAGCTGGTACGCCGGTGGGACGACCTGAAGATCCAACAACTCCTCGAAGAAGGTGGAGTCAGTCCAGATCCGACTGTGCGAGTGGCAGAGGAGATGACTCGGAGGGTCGCCGGGCATCCTCAAGCTGACAAGACGATTCGGCAGGTCGCGTCCGATTTACTCAGCTCCATTCGCCGAACCGCTCAAGACCGGCGGACCATCCGCCTTCTACAGCAAAGCGGGGCCTGGGATCGAGAGGATGCCCGAGAGCGGACGTTGTCGGATGTGCTGGACCACATTTCCGCACGAGAGGGGGAGTTACTGGCATCGCTGGAAAAGCTTCACCGAGCCATGGTGAAGAGGGACGCTTCGGCTGCGGCGGAACTCTCGGGTGAAGCCCGGAGCCTTCTAGCCCAATTGGAGGCGGAGGAGGAAGTCGACAGCCTGTTGAAGGGGGAGGACTGATCCGGTCTGATTATGTTGGCGGGTACAGCATTCTTCCGATCGCACATCGGTTGATCAAAAGGTTTTTGCCTCCCCTCACCTTGTTGGCTCCGGAGAGCGGGGTACCGAGGCCGCCCCGGCCACTCTTGAATGTTGGACGAAATGAGCTACCCAAACCGGGTATTGCCGCCAAGACCCTGGAAATTGAACCGGTGGGACTGGGTCGGAGGCGCCGACTTACGGGTGTGAGCAGTAGGGTATTGGCCTGCAAAACAGACTTCCGGGGCAATGAGCCCGATTGGCCGGATGTTCTCAAACAGTTGGAGGAGAGTCGGGCCTTCACGCTGGCGGATCCTTCCGCCCTCACGCCGATGGGCAGGATGGTTTTGGATGACGTGAGCCCCCAGTCCGTGGGGTTGAGAGGAGGGTCCGGATGGGGAGCGTCGCAAGAATCCCTGGCCCCATGATGTCACTTCCGCATCGGGTTGGACCTCGAGGGTCCTGAGTCCAACAACTCCAGAATCGCCCACACGGGGTCATGGTCGGAGGCCGTGTACTGGGTGGGCTTGTGGGCCTCCACCACTCGCCAGCGCTCGCCGGGCCGGACCAAAATGTGGTCGATCTCGTCCAGAATCTCGCCGTCGCCGTCCCTGACATAGACAAATCCGGCCGCTTCGTATTGGCCCATGGCCTCTTCGCCGGGCCGGGCATTGAAGTCTCCCATGATGACCATGGGGATCTCTCGCCCCCCGCCTTCGTCGATCCAGGCCACCATCTCCCGGGCCTGGTGGGCCCTGAAGGCATCGTTCTCATGGGCCAGGTGAGTGGTGAGGACCCGGACCTCCCTCCCGCCCATGGTGATACGGATCTCGATGGCCGAGCGGTCTTCCCCTTCGGGTTCTTCCACCCAGAAGAGACGGTGCGAGAGGGGGGGATGGGTGGCCAGGAGGCCCTCGCCATAGTCACCGCCATTCCAACCCCTGAGGGCCGGGGCGAAAAGGGAGTGTTTGCCGGTGCGCTCCCCCAGATAGGCGATGACATCGATGCCTTTCGAACGGGAGTTTGCCCGGTCCACCTCCTGGTGTCCCGAGATATCGGCCCCGATCTCGTTGATCACGGCAGCGAGGGAGTCGTAGCCACCGGGTGTCTCGGCGTTCCGGTAACCCCAGAGGTTGTACGACAGGATCTTGACCTGCCTGGGATACTGGGCCAGGGCGCTCGTGGCGAAAAGCATCATCACGGCCACGAGGCCAGTGATTCTAGCCGAATGCAACACAGGTCGACTCCTCATCGGATCGATCGCAGCTTCCAGGGGATGGCCAACGGCGCCAACGGCCTTTGGGTCAATGAGGAGGGTACCGCCAGGGGTGCTGCTCCGCCACCGCCCTGGAGGCGGGAAGAGAGGGTTCCCCCACCCTGGTTCTGCGGTGAGCCCGGCGGCATCTTCCCTCGGATATTCGGAGGTCGAACCAATCATCATCGAGAGGGGAGGGTTTGGAGAGATGCGCCCAAGGAGAGCCGGTGTCAGGTACCTCGCGGTGGTCGCCCTCTTCGTGGCCCTTGGAAGCGCCGGTTGTGAGGGAGCTGATCCCATCCCCGATTGTTCTTCCTACCAGGAAGCCGAGGACCCCGCCGGTGTTTCGGACGAAGCTTGGGCGGCGGTGGCCCCCGGACTCCACGTCTCCGTGGGATCCCTGGACGAGCACTACTTCCGGAGCGCGGTCCCTGACCTTTCCCCTACGCTTCGATGGAGGGGGTCTGCCTGGAGAGGAGAGAAGGTCTCTGCCCAGATCGTGACATGGGCCGCCGATTCCCTTCAGGGGCTGGAGGCAGTCTTCTCGGATTTTGTGGCCGGGTCCGGGGAGAAACTTCCGGTAGACATGGCCAGGGCCCGTTTCGTCCGATACGTCCTCACCGACGAGTTCGCCGGTGGGTGCGGGTACCGGCAGCCCGAGGACTTCGCGGTCCATCTCTATCCGGACGGCCTGGACGGGGCAGCCTGCTTCGACAAACCGAGCCACTCCTCCCGGCCGATCTGGCTCACCTTCGACGTCCCGCAGGACGCCTCACCGGGCACTTACACGTCCACCCTCCAGCTTCGGGCCCGGCAGCAGGATCCGGTGACCCTTCATCTGGAGCTGGAGGTGTTGCCTCGGACCCTCCCCCCGCCGGCTGAATGGACCTTTCACCTGGACCTCTGGCAAAACCCCTACGCTGTCGCCCGGCTCGAGGGTTTGGAGGTCTGGTCCGACGCTCACTGGGAAGCCCTGACCCCCCTCATGAAGCTCCTGGCCGATGCCGGGCAGAAAGTCATTACCACCACCATCACCGACGCCCCATGGGCCGGCCAGACGTATGACCCCTTCGAATCCATGGTGGAGTGGAAGGTGAACCGGAAAGGCGAATGGGACTTCGACTACAGCGTCTTCGACGCGTGGGTGGAGTTCATGATGGGCCTTGGCGTCAAGAAACAAATCAACGCCTATTCCCTGATCCCATGGACCAACGAAGTCACCTACCTCGACGAGGCCACCGGGGAGATCGTGAAAGAGACGGTGGAACCCGGTTCGGATCGGTATGTGGAGCTGTGGGCGCCCTTCCTTCTGAGCTTTCGGGGCCACCTCTGGGAGAAGGGCTGGCTCACCATCACCAACATCGCCATGGATGAGCGAGGGTCCCAGGACATGGAGCAGATGCTGGCCATGCTGGACAGCCTGGCGCCAGAGATCGGCATTGCCCTGGCCGACAACTCCATGGCATTCAAGCGTTTTCCGGATCGCATCCAGGACCTCTCGGTCTCCTACAGTGATACCGTAGCCTCGGGGGACCTGGGCTACCGGAATTCCCGAGGGTTCCCCAGCACCTATTATGTGTGCTGCTCGGATCCCTTCCCCAACACCTTCACCTTCTCCCCCCCAGCTGAGGCGGCCTTCATCGGTTGGTACGCCACGGCCGCTGGCTTCGACGGACTCCTGAGATGGTCCTACAACAGCTGGGTGGAGGACCCCCTTCGTGACTCCCGCTTCAGGAGCTGGCCTGCCGGAGACACCTATATCGTCTATCCGGGCGCCATGAGCTCCATTCGTTTCGAACGCCTGCTTGAGGGCATCCAGGACGCCGAGAAGATCAGAATCCTCAGGGCCGAGTTCACGGCCTCCGGAGCCGAAGCGGCCATGGAAAAGCTGGGATCCCTGGAGGCCATGCTCAGAGCTTTCGATGTAGGGGAGAGACCCGACGACACGGAGGAACTGCTTCGTCGAGGGAAGAACCTCCTGTTGGAACTTTCCAGGGGGTAACCCAGAGGTAGACCACAGACGCCATCACCTCCTGTCCGGGCATCGAGTGGGTGAGAACGGAGAACGATGAAGACTGTCTACTACACAGCCGTGAGCCTGGATGGGTACATCGCAGATTCCAGCCATTCCCTCAATTGGCTGTTCCAGTTCGGAGATGGGGACGAGAGCAGCTTTCCGACCTTCATTCGTGAAGTAGGCGCCATCGTCATGGGTTCGAACACCTATGAGTGGGTGTTGAGAAACCACGTCTTTGAGGACCCGAACCAGCCCAAGGATTGGCCCTACGAGCAGCCGGCCTGGGTCTTCACGTCTCGTTCTCTCCCCCATGTCGCCGGGGCGGACATCAGTTTCGTCTCTGGTGAGATCGCGCCCGTGTTCTCGGACATCCGTGAAGCAGCGGGTGAAAAAAGCATCTGGGTGGTGGGAGGCGGAGACCTGGCGGCCCAGTTCCATGAGGGAGGCCTACTCGATGTGATCATCGTGACCATCGCCCCTGTCCTCCTCGCCAGCGGGGCGCCGTTGTTCACGCGCCAGATCGTGACGCCCCCCCTCAAGGTGCTCGAGGTGAAACCGCAGGCCAGTGGACTTCTGGAAATGCGTTTGGGAGTACAACGACCGATCTAGGGGCGTCGGGTAGCTTCCCTGGGGGGCACACTCCCCGCCCCCCCCTTTTTTTTGCCTCACCCCACCCCCACGTTGTTCAGATCCAGGCTTCTTCCTCAGGAGGTTGGCATGAGGCGTTCCCCGTACCTGCTTTTTCTGTCCCTTCCCCTCCTTTTCTCCTGTAGTTCCTCCCTTCCTCCAGGCGCTCAGGCCGACTGGATCTTCTCCGGTGGTCAGGTTGTCACCGTTGATGAGACCTTTTCCATGGCCGAGGCCTTGGCGGTGAAAGACGGAAGGGTCTTGGCCTTGGGAAGCGAAGCGGAGGTAGCTGTCTTCCGGGGACCGGGAACCCAGATGGTGGATCTGGCCGGGCGCACGGTGATCCCGGGCCTTCAAGACTCCCACATCCACTTCCTGAGCCTCGGGCACGACATCACCTATGAGGCCGAACTCACCTTTGCCATGACGGCCGAGGAGGTCGTTGCGGAAGTTCAGGCGTTGAAAGAACGCCAGGAACCGGAACCCGGTGAATGGCTGATCGGCAATCGCTGGGACCAGTACAAGTACCCGGAGATGGTCACTCGCTGGCAGCTCGATGAGGTGGCTCCGGAGAATCCGGTCCTGCTCAACCGGGTCTATCGAGGGGTCGCGGTGAACACCCTGGTTTTCGAGATGATGGGGATTCAGGATGAGGATCCTTCGACCTGGCCGGAGTGGTGGTTGGTGGATCCCCCGAATCTCACCTTCGAAGATAAAATCTTCAGGGCGCCACGGACCCTGACCATCGGTGGTGAATCAAAAGAGTACCTGATTCCCACCGGCGCTTTCGTGGGAAGTCGAGCCTCCCGGTTGGTGGCCTCTCCCGGCAGCTTCCCGGGATCCGGGACCGACCGGCGGACGACGGGAGCACCTGGGTTGTCGGACGAGGAAGCCGCATTCGAGACCGACGTCCAGAGCGTACATCTGGGGGCGTTGGAGATGCTCTCCCTTGGGGTTACCAGCATCGTGGATCCCTCGTCGCGCATGGGACACAACATGAAGGTGTATCAGGAAGCCCTGAATCGAGGGCTTCTGGCCGGCCTGAGGATCCCTGCCGTCTATGAAGGGACCTTCTTCACCCACGAGCTGGATCTCATGCGGAGCCATTTCGACGGGATCAAAGTCAACAACCTGGGGGATTCGTGGCTCCGCTGGAGAGGCGCGAAGTTCTACGCCGACGGAGGCGCGGGGACCCGAAGCGCGTGGCTCTCGGAACCCTTCAACGGCTGGGAGGAATTCGAGGGGTCGGAGAACTTCGGCATCCCGGTTCAACCGGACCACGAGGCAAGGGAAGCTCAGTTCCGGCTAGTGGCCCTGGATTACGGGTGGGACCTCCACACTCACACCTGTGGGGACGTGGCCATGCGACAGACCGTCGATCTCTACAAGGGCTTGATGGACGAGATTCATGCCAACGACCCGGATGCGGACCTGAGGTGGAGCCTCATCCACGCCTACCTTCCGCTGGAGGAGGAGACCCGAGTCCTGGAGGAGATGGCCGAGTATGGGATCATCGCCTCCGTCAACCCGGTCTTCAACTGGCAGGAGGGATCGGCTTTCCTCACCAACCTGGGCCCAGAACGGTTTGCTCGAACGAAGCCATTCCGTTCCTATCTGGAGGCTGGAGTCTCCCTGAACTCGGGATCGGACTATCCGGTCACCAGCCACGACCCATGGATCGGCCTCTACTCCCTTCTGACCAGAAAATCCCAGGCAGACGGGCAGGTCTACGGCCCTGAAGAAACCCTGGGACTGGAAGACGCCCTCCGCACCTATACCATCAACGGCGCCTACCTGACCTACGAAGAGGAGTCGAGAGGGAGCCTGGAGGTCGGGAAAGTAGCCGACCTGGTGGTCCTGGAGCTGGAAAACATACGGATGTTGGAAGAGGACCCAGAGCTCCTTTTCGGGATGCGTGATCGAGTGTTCCTGACCATGTCCGACGGGATCGTTCGATATCGTGCGGACGGCCAGGATGGGTAGAAGGGGCCCTTCCCTCCTTTTCGCAGCGCTTTGTCTTTCTCCGGCGGCCTGCGTTGGCTCCGGAGACAGCGGCGGGATCCAGTGCATTGCCCCGGCGAACCCCGGAGGTGGTTGGGATCTGGCCTGCCGCCTGGCAGGGCGAGCCCTCACCGAGTCGGGGCTGGCGCCCGGGAATGTCCAGGTCGTGAACTTGCCCGGGGCCGGGGGCGGGAGGGCTTTCGTTCAGATGGCCACTCGTCGACGAG
>CBDUAX010000250.1:0-7070 GCA_965365235.1 uncultured bacterium | reverse complement strand
ACCGGTCATGCGGGTGGGGGGGGAGGTGGTGTCGATCTCAAAGCGCTTCGAGGTTTTGGGGGAGGAGGATCCTTCAGAGGGGGAGGAGACGGCAACCACACCGGCGCCGGAAGCCGATCTGGCGCGTCCTCAGCCCCTCCCGGGTACCAAGGGTTTGCCCGCCGTGCCAATTCCGGACACCTCCGGCGCCAACAAAACCATCCCCATCCCGGACACCACCTCCGTCCGGTTCACCCCACGGCCATAGCGGCGAACTGGAGCTCGTGAAGTCGGGCGTAGAGCCCTTCCTTCTCCAGAAGCTCCTGATGGGTTCCGGTTTCCCGGATCTCCCCGTGATGGAAGACGAGGATGTGATCGGCCCCCTGAACGGTGGACAGGCGATGTGCGATGACCAGGGAGGTCCGGTCCTTCATGAGCTCCGCCGTGGCTTCCTCGATCTGGGATTCCACCTCCGAGTCCACGGAGCTCGTGGCCTCGTCCAGAATCAGGATGGCCGGATCGAAGGCCAGGGCCCGGGCGAAGGAGAGGAGCTGCCGTTCCCCTACGGAAAGGGACGATCCCCGCTCCCCCAGGGGCTGTCGGTACCCCTTCGGGAGGTTTTCGATGAGGCGGGTTGCTCCCACCCGCTTGGCCGCTTCATGGATCTCTTTCTCACCGATTCTGTCCGAGCCCAACCGGATATTGTATTCAACGCTCTGGCTGAAAAGAAACACCTCCTGCAGGACCAGGCCGATTCGGTCCCGGAGCTCGTCCAAACGCACATGGGTGATGGGCACGCCGTCCAGAAGGATGACCCCCCGCTGAGGTTCGTAGAAGCGCATGAGGAGACTGATGAGAGTGGTCTTCCCTGCACCGGTGTGCCCGACGATGGCAACCCTACTCCCGGGCGCCACTTTGAAGCTGATGTCCTTCAACACCCAGTCGGGCTGACCTTCCTCGGTGTCTCCGTAGGCGAACCAGATGTTCCGGAACTCGATCTCTCCCCGAATTGGGGAGGGGAGGAGGACCGGGTCGGAAGGATCCGTCACCTGAATTTCGGTGTCCAGGAGGTCGAAGATCCTCTCCGAAGAAGCCATGGCTCCCTGAAGGAGGTTGTATTTCTCCGAGAGGTCCTGGATGGGTCGGAAGAACCGGCGAGCATACTGGAGGAAGGCCGCCACTACGCCTACCGTCACCGTCCCTTCCAGGATGGAGACGCCACCGCTCCAGATGATGAGGGCCAAGGCCACGGCGGTGAAGAGCTCGATGACAGGAAATAAGAGGGCGTAGTAGGGGATGGACCGTAGGTGGGCCTCCAGATACTCCTGATTCACTTCCGCATGGCGTTGGGCGTCTCGTGCCTCCCGGTTGAAAAGCTGGACCACCTGGATTCCGGTGAACCGTTCATGGAGGAACGAGTTGATCCTGGCCAGACGGACCCTGATGTCCCGATAAGCCTCCCTGATCCGGGCTCGGAAGAGGAAGGCCGCCCACGCGACGAAGGGGAGGACGCTGAAAGCCACCATGGCCAGCTGCCAGTCCATACGAAGCATTGCGGCAACGATGAAGGCCAGGGTGAATACGTCTCCAAATACCGTGACGATGCCGGAGCTGAACAGTTCGTTGAGGGTTTCGACGTCCGAGGTGATCCGGGTCATCAGCCGACCCACCGGGTTCTTGTCGTAGAAGCGGAGGTCCAGGCGCTGGTACTTTCTGAAGATCTCCCGCCGGAGGTCGTACATGATCCGCTGACCCAGCCAGGTCGTCAGGATCCGTTGGCTGTAGTTGAGGAGGAACCCGAGAAGCATGGCCCCCAGATAGCCCATGGCCAGGGTTGCCAGTAGGCGACCGTTTCCTTGTGGGATGGCGTCGTCCAGGGCGACCTTGGTGAGCCAGGGGCCGATGATTTCCAACCCGGCGGCGGCGGCCAAAATGAGGATGGCCAGGGCGACAAGCCACCAATGCGGGGCCAGGTAGCCGAGAAGGCGTCGCATGAGGCGAGCATCGTATGCCTTCCCCAGTGACTCTTCCTCCTGGATGGCTGGTTTGGTGCTCATGCGGGTTCGGGCAGTTTCCTCTCTGGAGAATCTCTCCGGGCCGGGGCTACTTTGTTAGGCCCGCCGTGTTCTCAGGGCCTTGAGAAGGTCCTCCAATCCTACCCCGGCCCCCAGAAGGGCCGCCAGGAGATGGTAGACCAGATCGGCGCTTTCCTCTGCGATTCTCTCCCTTTCGTTCCGGGCCAGGGCCGTGATGAGCTCGGCCGCTTCCTCGCCCAGCTTTTTCAGCCGTAGGTTCTCATCGTCCAGAAGACGGACCGTGTAGCTGTCCCGGGGGCGTTCTTGCGCCCGGAACTTGAGGGTCGACCACAACTCCGGGATAGTGCTTTCGGGGCGGAAAGGCGGGGGGGAGGGCTCGTGGTCCGGTGCGACCTTCCCCTCGGGAGTCGAAGATGAGGCGGTGAGCCCTCCAAAGCAGGTTTCCTCTCCGGTGTGACAGGCCGGGCCACGGGAAAAAACCCGGGCCAGGAGAGTGTCGGCATCACAGTCGGTGTGGAGGGAGACCAGGGTCTGAATATTCCCCGAGGTCGAACCCTTGTGCCAGAGCTCCTGCCTCGAGCGGGACCAGTAAAACATCTCTCCGGTTTCCAGGGTCTTTTCCAGAGCCTCTCGATTCGCGAAGGCCACCATGAGAACCGCGTTGGTCTCCGCATCCTGTGTCACAACGGGAAGGAGGCCGTTTTGCCAGAAGGAGAGCTCCGCCAACTCTTCCGGAGTTCGGATGGTACGGTTTGTCAGACTTCCGGCCTCGGTCATCGCACCGGTACTCCTTGCTGGGAGAGGGAGCGTTTGAGGGCGCTCACCGTTGTCAGTCCATCGTGAAGGATCCCGGCCACCAGGGCTGCCGAGGCCCCTCCCTCCCCGAAGGCCTCCCGGAGGTGTTCCGGTAACCCGGCTCCCCCGGAAGCGATGACGGGGACAGAGACGGCATCGGACACCTTTCGGGTCAGCTCCAGGTCGTACCCGTTCCGGACGCCATCCCGATCCATGCTTGTGAGAAGGATCTCCCCAGCGCCCCGGTCCGCCATCTCGATGGCCCAGGCGATCCCGTCCAACTCCGTTGGAGTGCGGCCACCATGTATGAAAGCCCGCCAGGAGTTCCCCTCCCGGGCAGCGTCGACGCTGCCCACTACGCACTGGCTCCCGAAGAGCTCGGCCCCCTGGGTCAGGAGGTCGGGATCCTCCACCGCGGAGCTGTTGATGGAGATCTTGTCTGCTCCCGCCCTGAGGAGGGCGCTCATGTCCTCCACCGTTCGGACCCCGCCCCCTACGGTCAGCGGAATGAAGAGGGTCTCGGCTGTTCGCCTTACGGTGTCCAGGAGGGTCCCCCGGCCTTCGGCGGATGCGGAGATATCGAGGAAGACGATCTCGTCGGCGCCTTCCTCTTCGTAACGGCGGGCCAACTCCACGGGGTCCCCGACATCTCTGAGGCCCTTGAACTTGGTCCCCTTCACCACCCGGCCGTGGTCGACATCCAGGCAAACGATGATCCGATGTCTCAGCATCTCACTCTCCCCACTCCATCTTCACCGATCCCTTTGTGGAAAAGACCACCCCCCCCTCGGCCATGGCCTGCCGCAACGAAAGTCCGAAGGCCTTCACGGCGGCTTCCACCATGTGATGGCGATCCTTCCCACGCACCACCTTGATGTGAACGGTGGCCGCCAGGTTCACTGCCAGGCTCTGGAGAAAGTGTTCATAGAGTCGGGAAGGGAGGGGCCCCACGTAGTAGGCCCGGCCCCCTACATCCACGGCGACCTGGACCAGGGCCTCGTCCATGGGGACCAGAGACCAGCCATACCGGGCCGCGGTGGCTGGGATCTCCTTCCGGAGTGCCTGGCCCAGGGCGATTCCCACGTCTTCCACCAGGTGGTGCCGCAGATCCCCGGAAGCCTCCAACTCCAGGCCGAGTCCTCCATATCGTGCCAGAGTTTCCACCATGTGGGACAGGAATCGGTCCCCGGTCTTTACGGAGACCTTCCCTCCCTGTCCATCCACAGCCAAACGAATGGTGGTTTCCTTGGTTTCGCGCTTCAGAACCGTCATGCTCCAAACTCCTTTGCGACTTCTTCCGGGGGTAGGACCCCCGTGTAAATTCCCATTCCCAGGACAACCCCTGCCGCTTCTGAATCCTGGAGGGCGCGCAACTCCTCCATACTGGCGATCCCACCGGATATCCAAACCGGGTGCACCGTGCCCTGGATGATGGTCGCCGCCGATTTCAGATCGGTTCCTTCCATCCGACCCTCCCGCCCTACATCCGTGCACAGGACGCCGGCCAGCGACAGGGGGTCAAGCCGCTCCAGGAATTCGTGAATGGGAATGCCGGTGGATTCGGTCCACCCCTTCGTGAGGACCTCACCGTCCCGGATGTCGGCGGCCACCAGGATCTTCCCCGGATACCTCCCCACCATCTCCTCCAACCAAGCTGGCTCCTCGATAGCCCGGGTCCCAACGATGACCCGATGGACGCCTGCCCCCAGGAGAGCTTCCACGGCGGCTTCATCTCGAACTCCACCTCCCACCTGGACCGTGGCCCGGCTGCTCCGGAGGATTTCGGAGATGACAGGGCGGTTATCTCCAAGAGAAAGGGCCGCGTCCAGGTCGACGACATGAAGGGTCCGAAACCCCATCTCCCACCACCGGGCCGCCTGGGCCACCGGGTCGGGTCGGGATACCACCACCTCTTCAGGGCGTCCCCCCACGAGCTGGACGCATCGGCCCTCTTTCAGGTCGACTGCCGGAGCGGCGATCATTCCTCTCCTCCCCCGAGTCCTTGCTGAACCTCTCGGAGGAAATTCCGCAAGATCATCAACCCCGGCCCGGAACTCTTCTCGGGGTGGAACTGCACACCCCAGATCCGATTCCTTCGCACGGCGGCGGGGAAGGTTTCATCCTCATATTTGGTGTGGGCGATGACCACGTCCGGGTCGTCGGGGACACACACGTAGGAGTTGGCGTAGTAGGCCACCAGGTCGGAAACTTCGCGAAAGAGCGGATCCTCTTGAAGCACCACATCATTCCAGCCCATCTGGGGGATGACGCGGGTCTTGAGGCGTTTTACGGACCCGGAAATCAACCCGATGCCCTGCCCACCACCCTCCTCTGAGCGGTCGAAAAGGAGTTGCATGCCGAGGCAGATGCCCAGGGTAGGCAAACCGCCTTCCAGGGCGGCCCGAATCCATTCCCGTTCGTCTCCGAGTGAGGCGACGGCGGATCCGAAGGATCCTACCCCGGGGAGGACCAGGGCGTCCTGATACAGTGCCTCCTCCCACGAGGGGGTTACGCTCACGCTGGCCCCTCCGGCCTCCAAGGCTTTCTTCAAAGAGTGGAGATTTCCAGCTCTATAGTCGAACAAGGCCACATTCATTCTGATCTCCTTGATCTCCCCCCCATGCTCAGGGCCGTATCCAGAGCTTCCAGGAATCGGACCATCTGCTCCCACGGTCCGATGGTCACCCGGAGCGCATCGCCGATGGCGTCCAGGTTCGTGAACGGTCGGGCTGCCATGCCCGAACACCTGAGGCGGTCGTTCAGCTCCCTGGCAGAAATCCCGGGGAATCCCTCCACTGCCTCCCCTTTCCCGGACCCCGTCGGAATCAGGAGGAAGTTGGCCTGAGATGGAAGGGGGTTGAGTCCCCTGGATTCCAACTCCCTCCCAAGACGTTTCCGGTTCTCCACCGTTTCGGTGGCAATCCGGGCTGCCCAACCAGAGGTGTCGTCCAGGGCAGCGACGGCAGCCCTCTCGGCCAGGCCATTGACTTTGTACGGCCCTCGAGCCTTCTCGACCTCCGCCACGAGCTCCGCGGGTCCGACCCCGAAACCCACTCTCAGGCCCGCCAGGCCATAGAGCTTTGAAAAGGTACGGAGGACCAGGAGCCGCTCCGAGGCCACTGCCTCCCGGAGTAGGTCGTCCTCGGCGTAGTCGGCGTAAGCCTCATCCAGAACGACCAAAGGTCCATCTGGTCCGGCCGCCCCAAGGAGGTCCAAAACCCAAGCCTTGGAGGAAGAAGTGCCTGTAGGGTTGTTGGGCCTGCACACATAGACCAGGTCCGGAGCCTGGGCCAGCAGGAGCCCCGGGTTCGCAAGGGCCTCCGTCCAGGGCACCCCTCGAGCTTCCAGTCCATTCATCCGTGCGAAGATCCGGATCATGGAGAAGGTGGGATCTGGGTAGGTCATTCGTCCCGGCGGCTGAGCCGATGACCTGAAGGTCGAGTCCAGGAGGTCATCGGAGCCGCAACCGGTCACGACATTCTCCCGCGGGACGTCGAAGTTCCTGGCCACCGCCTCTTTCAATTCTTTCCCGTAGACCGAGGGATAGCGGGCGAGGGAACTGGGGGCGGCTCGCTGAACGATATTCCGTGCCTCGGGATGTGGACCCCAGAGGTTGGTGTTGTCGCTGAGGTCCAGTGTCACGGGGGCCCGCCCCGGATCGTAGGGGGCCAACGGTGCGTAGTCCGGTCTGGGAAAGCGGCTCTGCTTCATGGGAGGTCCTTTCGAGCCCGAACCGCTTCGGCATGGCCTGGGAGCCCCTCGGCCTCGGCCAACCGTTCCACCGCCGGACTCAGGGCGGCGGCAGCTTCGGGGGTGATCTCCTGCCAGGTGTACATCCGCAGGTAGTGGAGGGTGGAGAGGCTCGAGAAGGAACGAGCCAACCCTCCGGTGGGAAGGACATGATTCGCCCCGGTGATGTAATCCCCGTATGCCACGGCGGAAGCTTCTCCGAGGAAGACCGTTCCAGCGGTTGGGATCCGGTCCATGTCGGCCCTGGGATCCCTTGTGAACAGTGCCAGGTGCTCCGCAGCATAGTCACGAGCGAATTCGACAGCTTCCTGCCAGCTGTTTGCCAGTAGCAGAGCCCCTCGAGTCGCCAGAGACTCTTCGACGATCTCTTTTCGGGGGGATCTCCCTACTTCCTGGGCAAGGGTGGAACGGACACGGTCCAGGAGACTCGGAGATGTCGTGACCAAGGCTACTGATGCGTCGGGATCGTGTTCAGCCTGGCAGATCAACTCCAGAGCGCACAGGCGGGGG
>CBDUAX010000249.1:0-7089 GCA_965365235.1 uncultured bacterium | reverse complement strand
GGAGGTCACGGTCGAGCGCATCGCAGGCAACTCCAGAGAAACGGCGGAGGACCGCGAGCCGATCCGCCTGCGATTCACCGGTGAGTCCGCTGCCGCAGCCGACGGCACGTTGCCCGAGCTCCGCCGCGTAGGAACCTCCCTCGCAGAAGGAAGCTACCGGATTACCGTGACCATAGAGAACCTGAGCACGGGCAAGACGGCGAGCCGGTCTCGCACCTTCGAAATCCGATCCTCCTGGCGTGGCGCGACGTTGGTCCCGGCCCATCAGGTTCAACCGCGGAAAAGGTGAGGTGGGAGGCCTGCTTCAACTCTGGCCAATTGCATATCCCCTTTCGGGATGTCGAGTACCGGCACCGACTCCCGTCCCCCCCTTTTCTTGCTGTCCCCACCCCACTCCCGCACTTTTCGCGGGGTCCTGGGGATGCCCACAGGGCCTTTGAATACCCAACCCCTGACGCTGGCGAGAATGATGGTGAAAACACTAGAGAAGTGGTCTTTTCGGTTTGCGACGCTTTTGGCCCTCTCGGCCCTCGGCGGGTGCACGGGGAGCGGCGGAATGGAAGCTCCTTCGCCGGAAGCCAGCGCCCACCGGGCTGTATTGACGATCACACCGGAGGACATGGCTCGGGAGATCGGCGTTTTGGCGCACGATTCCCTGGAGGGGCGTGACACGCCAAGCCCGGGTTTGGAGGCGGCGGCCAACTACATCGCCCATCGATTCCGCTCCATGGGCCTGGAGCCGGCTGGTGAGGACGGCACCTATTTCGACCGGTATGAATGGGAACACTCCCGGCTCCTGGGGTCCGAGACGGCGGTTCGGATGAAGGGGGGAGGGGATGCCGAGCTTCAGTGGGGTGAGGACTTCTTCCTGGTCCCGGGCAGCCAGCCCGTCTCAGCCGAGGCGGTCTATGTGGGGACCGCCGGGGAAGACAACCCCACTCCCGATCACCGAGGGAAGATCGTCATCCTGGATCATCCGGTTCCCGAGATGAATCAGGAGTGGCAGCAGACGGTGATGACGGCCTTGGGACCCACGATGATGAGTGGCGCCACGGCACTGGTGTTCATCCTGGATGCGGAGTACCCGGCGGAGATGGTCCCGCAGCTCGCGGGCATGATCGCCCAGCAGCAATCCCCCATCCCCCTGCTGGGGATCACCAGTGAAGGGGCAGAACGCCTGATGAGGGCCACAGGCCAGAACCTGGTGGCAATTCGCTCCGCAGAGGGCGCTACTCCCCTCAACGCCACCATGGAGATCGAATGGGCTTTGGAGACCGAGACGGATACCCCACCCAATGTCGTGGCCATGCTCCGGGGCTCGGACCCCGAGTTGCGAGACACCTACGTGGTCCTGACGGCCCACTTCGACCACGTGGGTATCGGGGCACCGGATGCCACCGGGGACTCCATCTACAACGGGGCCGACGACAACGCATCCGGGACGGCGGGTGTGCTGGAAGTGGCCGAGGCATTCGCATCGCTCCCTGAAGCGCCGGCCCGATCGGTAATCTTCCTGGCCGTGAGCGGGGAGGAGAAGGGCCTCTTGGGGGCTATGGCCTACGTCGAGGATCCGCCGGTCATCGATATCGACGGGGTGGTCACCAACGTGAATCTGGACATGATCAGCCGGACCGCACCGGATACGATCATCGGGATCGGTCAGGAGTACAGTACCTTACAAACGGTCCTGGCCGAGATCCAGGAGCACCACCCTGAGTTGGGCTTGGCCGTGATCCTGGATCCGGTCCCGGAAGAGCGGTTCTTCTTCCGGAGTGATCAGCTGGCCTTCATCCAGCAAGGCATCCCTGCGGTCTTCTTCACCACACAGGACCACGAGGATTACCATCAACCCTCGGACGGGGCGGAGAAGGTAGACAACGACAAGGCTGCTCGCGTGGCCCGCTTGGCGTTCCTGCTGGCCTACCATGTGGCCCAGGACCCGACGGCACCAGAATGGACCGAGGAAGGATGGGCCCAGGTCGAGGAGCTCCTGGGTCAGTCAGGGGGGTAGTCCCGCGGGACACTGCCCGCCAGGTTTTCTCCAGGAGTCGCCGGTGCACGGAACGAAAGAGCCCTGCCCGAACTGCGGCACCAAAAACCCAGGCGCCTACTGCCCGGCCTGCGGCCAGGCGCAGGGCCCCTTGCTCGTTCCGGTCCGGGTGTGGCTTGGAGAGGCCTTCGAAGAGCTCCTCGCTGTAGATGCCAAGCTACCTCGGTCCCTCAGAAGGCTATTCTGGCCTCCGGGTGAGCTGACCCTGGAATGGCTCCTGGGACGCCGAGCACGGTACGTCAGTCCCTTCCGAATCTACCTCGCTACGGCCTTCCTCTTCTTTTTCGCCTGGCCCCTCACACCGTTCCAATCGGCCATGCAGAGCGCCGCAGCCGGCGCACTGGACGGATTCGCGGAAGGAGCCGGGGATATCGGGGAAACCGCGCGGTTGGCGGACCACACCTTTCAAGATGCCGTTCAGGTGATCTCCGACAACCTACCTAGCCTTGCACTGGTGCTGCTGGTTCCGGTCTTCGCCGCTCTCCTGTACGCAGCAAATCGTGGCAGGCACGGCTACGTCGGGAACCTCATCACGGCATTCCACATCCACGGCGCCACGTTCCTGGCCATGATCCTGACCGTCCCCCTTCACCTACTCCTTCCGGATTCCTCCGGAGACGTGATCATCCTCGTTCTTCTGGGACTCCTATGGGTCTATGTGCTGGCAGTTGTGAAAAGGGTGTATGCGAGCAGCCTTCTGACCGCGCTCCTTTCAACGGTATTCGTTACGGGATGCTACCTGATCATCGCCATCACCGCGGTCGGGGGTGCCGTGGGGTTGGTTTCGGCGATTCTGTAGGCTGGGAAACCCGGCTGCCCTCCCTCCGGCAGTCAGGACCCCTTTTGGTGCAGGGTGCTCGGCAAGAGTGACTCCCACAAGCCTATCCGCTCTGCAGCGGAACGGCTTGGTGGAGATCCCACTATTCAGACTCAAAGGCTCCGATCAGGACCGGGGTCCTTTCCACAACAGCGAAGGTCGGCTCGGTGACGATGTCGGCGGCCATCGGGGTATCAACGGCCGCGTCTTCAGCCAGCCAGGAGTCCACAGTCCGTCCATCCGGGGACCATCGTGGGTACTGGCCCTCCCCCACGGAGATCCGAGTGCGCTGGCGGGGCGTAGGGAAGCTCCGGACAAACACCGCATCTGCCCCCGTTTCGTTGGACTGGTAGGCGGCCCAACGCCGGGCCGGCGAGACGGCGATATCGTCCAGGTCGACTTCGGGATGATCCAGATAAGGCGCGAGCCCGGTGTAACAGTTCGAACGGTCCAAAGGCCAGTGGGATTGGAGCCGCTCTCGACCAGGATCTGATCCTCGGTCACCGACTACTTGGGGTGTTGGAGATGATCCATAAGGATGACCATCGACGCAGGCTCGTCCGAGTCCGCGTCCCGTAGAAAAAGATCGTCGGCCACCGTGGAGCCCCGGTTCGAACTGAACGCGATACGAGTCCCCGGGGGCGCCCAGGGATCTCTGATCTGGACCAAACCAGGAGGAAAACCCCAAGGCCCCACGGTAGCACTTTGGGGTGTTAGCTTGCCCCCCCCTGGGTTTCTTGAGAAGTTTTTCTCATGAAATAGTTCTTGACAGTTAAATACCTTCGGTGGTATTTCGGAACCTTCGCATCCCGACAACTTCGGCTTCGGTAGGAACGCCAGGCTGCCCCGAGCTGCCCGGATTGTGGCTCTGTGTGCAGGAATCCAGGCAGCCTCTCAGGCTCCACTGAACCGGGTTGCCCCGACCTCGGGCGGTGATCGAGCCGACCCGATACTCGTCCCCATTTTTCTTGGGAGGTAGCTCCATGAGACGTGCACTCGTTCCACTCGTCATCGTTCTGGCCTTGTCCGCCACCGTATGTGTCGGTGGGGCCTTACAGGAGAGTCCCCGCGTTGTAGGGATCGCCGTCGCTCAGGTCGAGCCAGGCCATATGGCGGAGTATTTAAGCATTGTCGAAGAGAGCGTCATGCCCTTCCTCGCCCAGCAGGGCGTCGAGGTCATCGGCGTTTTCCAGAACTTCGTCGGCGGCCCATCCAATGAGGTGCACATCATAGCCGCTTACCGCGACCTGGCTCACATTCAGGCAGTGGCCCAGAACTCCCAGCTGACGGACATCCAGCAGCAGACCTTCGAAGGGATGCGGGTGTTGAGTCAGAAAACGCTCCTCCCCACTCCATTTTCCCCCTTCCAGTAAACGTCGAGGGTTTCCCAAAAGGTTGTGGCGGCGCTCGTCCCGGCCTGGATGGAAGCAGAGCTGGACGGCTTCGGTTGGAAGTAGTTGGTTGGTGTGATTCCCGACCGTCCGGGAGCGGTCGGGTGCGCAGCCGGAGATCGGCCGGCCGGCCTCTCTGGTCACCCGACGTTGTCTGAGTTGCGTCTCTTCCTACCCGGCGGCTGCGGTCTTGTCGGCCACCCCTACCGAGGCCACTGCTCAGGCAGGCAGTGTCGGCTCGGTAGGGTGGCTGATGGGCCTCCCGCTCCAGTCTGTTGAGCCTCGGCGGGGCAGCAGCTTACAGAACATGGGTCTGGGATTCTCCCGGGAAAACTCGACTCCTTAAAAACATCATACTTGAAAATTTATCTTGAGGGTGGCTAATTTCGGGGGCACCGGTTTCCGCAGGCCACCATCCTCTTCTTTTTTCCTGGACACGTCCATGCAAGGCCTCTTCCGCGAGCTCCGCCACGCGGAGCGTTCGCTCCGTCGTGATCCCATCTTCTCCATCACGGCCATCCTGACGCTGGGTTTGGGGATCGGCGCCACGACCGCCGTCTTCAGCGTTCTGTACGGCGTCATGCTGGCGCCCCTCCCCTTCCCCGACGGGGAGCAGTTGGTCCGGGTATACTCCACCAACCCCCGGCAGAACATCCGGCAGGGCCAGATGAGCCCCTCGGATCTGTGGGACATGAAGATGGACTCCCGGTCCGTCCAGGCCGCGTCCCCCGTCTTCCCTTACGAAGGGACGCTGGAGGATGACGCCGGCAACCCGGTCCGGGTCCCGGCCTACGTGGTGTCGGCAGACTTCTTCCAGATCTTCTCCACTCCCATGGTCCTGGGCCGAGGGTTCCTCCCGGAGGAGGACGAGCCGGAGAGCCCCTTCGAGGTGGTCCTCAGCCACCAGCTATGGCAGACGGCCCTGGGGGGGAACCCGGACATCATCGGCACGTCCGTCTCCATCGACGCCGGGACCGCTGTGGTGGTGGGCGTGGCGCCTCCCTCCCTCCGGTATCCCCGGGATGCGGCCCTCTGGGTCCTGCCGGGCTTCGACTGGCAGAACACGGCCCGCCGGGGCCGAAGCTGGGACGCGGTGGCCCGACTTTCCCCGGGAACCACGGTTCCCGAAGCCCAGTCGGAGCTCAGCGTCATCGCCTCTCGCCTGGCCCAGGAGCACACCCAGTGGAACAGCGGCGTGGGGGTGGCGGTGGTGCCCCTGAAGGAGTCCATCGTGGGGGACCTGCGAACGGCGCTGCTGATTCTCATGGCTGCGGCAGCGGGGCTTTTGGCGGTAGCAGCGGCCAATGTGGCCAACCTCCTCCTGGCCCGGGGCGCGTCCCGTCTGCAGGAGACGGCCCTTCGGGCCGCCCTGGGAGCCAGCCGACTCCGGGTCGTCGGCACCCTTTTCGCCGAGGCCTTCGTCACCTCCTTCGCCGGGGGGCTTTTCTCCGTGGGCTTCGCCCTGGTGAGCATTCAGCTTTTCAAGCGGCTGGCGCCTCCTTCGGTTTCCATCCTCGGCGACGTGACCTTCGGGTGGCAGCCCCTGGCCTTCGCCGGGGCCGTCACCGTGGGAACCACCCTGGTGTTCGGTCTGCTCCCGGCCCTCCGAGCCTCGTCAGCGGATATCCGGAGTCTCCTGGGCGACGGGGGCCGGCGGTCCACTACCGGGGTCCGGGGCTCCTTTCTCCGTTCTGGGCTGGTGGTGGCGGAGGTGGCGGTGGCCACGGGCCTGGTCATCGGCTCCGGGTTACTGCTCAAGAGCTTCGAGAACATCACAGACACCGATCCCGGCTTCGAGGTCCGGGAAGCGGCGACCTTCAACGTCATCCCGCCCATCGGCCTCTATGGGGACTGGGACAACGTTGCTCAGTACTACGACGCCCTTCTCGCCGAGCTGGAAGCGATCCCGGGAGTCACCGGTGTGACCACCATGGCCAGCCTCCCACTGGGATCCGATTACGGAATCCGCCGTCCAATCCGGATCATGGACCTACCCGAGGCCGTGGAAGGGGAAGAGCCCCAATCCTTCATGCGGCCGGTGGGGGCGGACTTCTTCGACGTCATGGGCGTGTCCATCGTGGAAGGCCGAGGGTTCAATGACCTGGATACCAAGGACGGGGCTCCCGTGGCCGTGGTGAACGAGACCTTCGTTCAGCGGCACCTCTCGGACGGCAGGGGGTTGAACCGGCGGATCTCCCTCTACTCCAGGGGCTTCGGCCCCATCGGGCAGATCCTGAATGAAGAGGTGGAGGTGGTGGGGGTGGTCGGGGACGTGCGGTACGCAGGCCTCACCTCCGAACCCGATCCCATCATCTACTTCCCCCGGGCCCAGGCGCCGTTCCGGCGACAGACAGTGGTGGTCCGGACGGAACAGGATCCGGCGAATCTGTTCTCGGCGCTCCGTGAGCGGGTGGCCGGAGTGGATCCCCAGGTGGCCCTGAGCGGCCTCGGCACCATGAACGACGTGATCCGCGCCTCCACCGTCAGCCAGCGGTTCATGGCCACGCTGATCCTCCTCTTCGGGATCATGGCCCTGGTCATGGCCATCGTGGGGATTTACGGCGTGGTCTCCTATCAGGTCACCGAGCGGGTCCGGGAGATGGCGGTGCGGATGTCCATCGGTGCCGCGCCGGGAGAGGTCCTCCTCCTGATCCTGAAGTCCGGAGCCCGGGTGTGGGGGACCGGCGTCGTGGCGGGAGCGGGAGGGGCCATCCTCCTCCGGGAGGTGGTGGCAAGCCAGCTCTACGGCGTGAGCGCCACCGATCCCACGATCTTCCTGGGGGCGGCCCTCGCCCTGGCCGGAGTGTCGGCCGCTGCGACAGCGTTCCCGG
>CBDUAX010000248.1:0-7121 GCA_965365235.1 uncultured bacterium | reverse complement strand
GACGGCCCGAGAATCCACGTCACAGATGTACCGGACCTTGGCACCCATGCGGAGGAAGGCCTTGGCGAGCTCGTTCCCTCGGCTGTTCACGCCCATCACCGCTACACTCAGCTCGTCTGCCTCCTGAGCCCCCCACTCCAAGGAGCCGACGTTGGCCAGGAGACCCAACCCAACTCCGGCATGGGCTCCCTTCGTAATGAAGTCCCTACGATTCAGGGGATGGGTCATGGCACAAAACTCCTGATCTTGATGTTCCGGAACCAGACGTCGTCCCCGTGATCCTGAAGGACGATGTGCCCGGCCCGCCGTGCTGCGAAGCCTTCGATGGGGAGGTACTTGCTCAGAACAAAAAGAGAGTCGAAGGCAGGCGTACCCAGGTCGAACTCCAGGACCTTCTCTCCGTTCAACCAGTGTTCTCCGTGGCCATCCCTGAAGACGATCCGGCCCTCGTTGAACGCGCCCACCGGCCGGAGAGCTTTCTCGGATTCCGGGGGAACCAGGTCATAGAGGGCCGCTGCTGTCCGATTTGGTCCGTTCTGCGCGTCGGGGTGAAGATCGTCATCGAGGACCTGGTACTCGAAGCCCAGGGCGGCGTTGACCGGGGGGTTGGCGGTGGACATCGCCTCCGAGACATTGTATTTGACCCCTCCATTCGCCCCGGGGCTCACCTTCCACTCGAAGACAAGCTCGAAGTCCAGGAAGGTGTCTTCCGTCATCAGGTCACCACCCACCAACGGTTGCCCATCCGGCGCGGTGGGAACGGTGCCGCTGGCCACTTTCCGGATGGCACCGTCCTCGATGACCCAGTGTCCCCCGGGAACCGAATCGCGTCCGAGACCCCGCCACCCCTGGAAGGTCTCCCCGTCGAAGAGGGCCACCCATTCCTCCGTTCCATCCACCTCCGGCTGGGGCGTCTTTGCCTCACAACCCAGAAGACCCACCAGGATCGAGGCGGCACCGAGCCGGAACATCACTCTGGCCCTCATTGGTCCATCTCCAGATGGTCGGAAAAGTCCACCACGCCCTTCCCACGGATGGCTTCGTTGCCCAGTGCCACAGCGACGGCGGAGGCCCACCCCACCCGCTCATCGGAGAAGGGGCGGCGGTTGTTTCGGATGCAGTCGATGAAATCGGCCACAGCGAGGAAGTTGGGGTTCCCTGCCTCACCCTCCGGAACTTCGATGGGGAGTCCCCCTCCGCGATACGGCATGTCCCCCCGAGTACTGAGAGTCGCGCTGGTGTGCACCCCCCGCTCGATCAGCTCCTCCGGCACCGCAGAGTTTGACCGGGCCGGTTCATAGAAGAATGCGCCGTCTTCCAGGCTCAGCTCAACGGTTCCGCCCGTTCCATAGATGTTGACCTGATACCCCACCTTATGATTCCCGATGATCGAGCTGAACACGTGGGTGCCCCCCCCTGGGTAGGCGAACACCGCCTGGACGTTGTCGTAGGTTTCACGACCATCGGGATAGAAGGTGATGCCACCATTCCCCACGACTCTTTCCGGCCTCTCCCCAAAGATCCAATTGGCTACATCGATCTGGTGGGAGCCGAGCTCAGCCAGGAGTCCACCGGAAAACTCCCGATATAGACGCCAGTTGATGAGTCGTTCCAGTGAGGGATCCGGCACCGGCCGTCGCCAGTTGTAGTTCCGGTGCCAGTAGCCATAGACATGCGTGACCCGGCCTATCTCCCCGTTCCGGATTCGATCGATGGCCTGTCGATACCACGGGGCGTACCGGTATTGAAGACCCGTTTGGAACCATCCCTTGTGCTCCCGGGCCGCCGCCACAATCGCGTTGCAGTCACCAACCGTGTGTCCCATGGACTTCTCGCCGTACACATGGAGACCTCGCTCCAGGCAAGCCACCACATGCTCGCCATGAAAGCTGAGGGGCGACGCGACGATCACCCCGTCCAGATCCCCGGCGGCGTCCAGCATCCTTCGGTAGTCCTTGAACGCTGGCGTCTCCTCCCCCGTGAGTTCTCTACCCTCGGCGAATCTCGGCTCATAGACATCACAGAGAGCCGTCACACGCACCCCTGGGATGCGAAGAAAGAGCTGAGCGTCGTATCTCCCCCGACTCCCGACCCCAATCACCCCGACATTGATCTCGTCGGAGGGGGAGACCCTTCTCCGCGGGAGCATCTCAGCCAAAGCCTCCACGTCAAACATCGAAGAGCCCGCGGCCAATGCCGACGTTTTGACGAAGTCCCTTCTCTTCATCTTTCCCTCCGCATCTTTCTCCAACAATGCCCGTTCACCCGCCAATGCCACTGATTCCGATGGGTTGGCCCAGCTCCCTTACCCGATGGGTTTGGGCCACCGGACACCAACCACCCGGCGTTCCCCTTCCTTGACCGAGACCAGAAGCGCCTGAAGGTCGCGGTGGCGGTGCGCCAGCTCTCCTCCTCCCTCGGGACCCAGAACAAAAAGGGCCGTGGAGATTGCATCACCAACCGTGGCCGTTGGGGCGACGACGGTGACCTGGACCAATTCCTGCGCCGGCACACCGGTCCGGGGATCGATAATGTGGCTGTATTTCTTCCCATCCAGGTCAAAATACCTCTCGCTGCTCCCGGACGTCGACAGCGCCTGATTTCGAAGCAGGACCGACGTGAGGTCATCCCCGGGGAGGGAAGGATCCGGGATCCGGACCGTCCACCCGGAGGTTTCAGGCGGTGCCCCTATGGCCAGGTAACTACTCCGGCCGAAACCCAGGAGGGCTGAAGTAACCCCCAGGCCCTGGAACCTCCGTCCAACTCGGTCGAGGGCCCACCCCTTCCCGATCCCCCCGAGATCCAGTTCAATGTCTGGGGAAAGGAAGAAGACGGTCCGGCTCTCTTCGTCCATAAGAACCTTGGCCCATCCGGTTCGGGATCGAGCTTCATCCAACTCTCTCTCTGAGGGATATCGGCCCTGAGCATCGAAAAACCCCCAGGCCCTGGTCAGTGGACCGACGGTGAAGTCGAAGGCTCCTCCGGTCATCCGGCTGAGTTTCTGAGCTTCGACCAGGAGATCGAACACCTCAGGATCGGTCGTCAACGGTCCGTCCGAAGCTCTACGGTTGATGCGCGATACTTCGCTGGTGGGACGGTAGCTGCTCAGGGCGGCCTCAACTCGCTCCACCTCCGAAAAGGCGGTTTCGAAAAGTGCAGCCGCAGTTTCCCCATCGGGTGCATAGAGGAAGATCTCGACCGTCGTCCCCATTGCAGGACGGGAACTGTGGAATAGGGAGTCCGGGCGGAGCGAGATATGGAGAGACTCCCCTGATCCGGTTATCAACGGAAGGATCAAGGCAACAAACCGGAGAAACAGGGTCATCCACCGCTCACGGCAAAGAGGGTCTTTGGTAGCCCCCAAAGAAGAGGTCGGACTCCGCCTGAGTGTGGGGTGACACACGCGGGAATGGCAAGATTCGGACGCACCCCATTTGCCAACAGTTGGAACACCTCCCGTGTCCTGTCCGTAGCAGGGAGATCGTGTTCTCCCTCCATCGGCTCAGGATCCATGGACTCTTCGCCACCACGGAAGCCACCTGCACTCGAACCCGGGATAGACAGCATTGAAGGCTTGGATTCCGTTGAGAGCTTCTCATAGCTTCGTTGGGTTGTGCCTCTCTGCAGGGCTGGTCCTCCCCCCGACCCCCGGCCTCTGCCAGACTTCCCAAACAGGAGGTATTGAGGATACAACCTCCCTGGAAGCCTATCGGATCACCTCGAATGTCGGGGTTCGTCTGGATGGCAACCTGAACGAGGAGTTCTGGTCTCTCTCGAGGCCCATCTCCGACTTCACCCAGCAGGAACCTCGAGAGGGAGCCGTACCCTCTGAAAGAACCGAGGTCCGCGTGGCCTATGACCAGGACAACCTCTACATCGGGGCCATCATCTATGATGATCCGGAAGGGATCCTGGCCTTCCAGAAGGCCCGGGATGCAAGCCTCGGCACCGACGACCGGTTCATGTGGATGTTGGACACATTCCTGGATGGCCGCACCGGGTATGTGTTCGAGATCAACGCCGCAGGGTTGATGGGAGACGCCCTACTGGGGGCTGGGCATGGTGGCAAGGCGTGGGACGGGATCTGGGAGGTCCGAACTTCCCAGCGCCTGGACGGATGGGCGGCGGAGATCCGGATCCCTTTCAAGACCCTGAATTTCGATCCGGAATTGGACAGTTGGGGAATCAACTTCCAGCGCACCATCCGCAGGAAAAACGAGGAGATTCTGTGGCGGGGGTACCGGCGGACCCAAGGCCTGCTGAGGCCCGTGCATGCAGGCCGACTCACCGGCCTCCGCGGGCTTTCGCAAGGAGTAGGATTCGAGGCCGTGCCTTCGGTCGTCGCAGGGTGGCGGACCCTCCCCGCTGCCGAAGACCCCACCACCTACCCTGGCGACGTCAGCCTGGATCTCGGCTACAGCATCACCCCGAGCCTCCGGGCAGCGGTGAGCATCAATACCGATTTTGCCGAGGTTGAGGTCGACCGGCGGCGGGTGAACCTGACTCGATTCCCCCTCCGGTTCGAAGAGAAGCGGGATTTCTTCCTTGAGGGTTCGGGGGTGTTTTCCTTTGCCGAAAGAAATGGGGCGTCCCCCTACTTCAGCCGCCGGATCGGACTGGAGAATGGGGAGCAGATTCCCATCACCTATGGGGCCCGCCTTGGAGGGCAGGCAGGGCGGTACGAATTGGGGTTCTTCCAGGTCCGAACAGGATCCCAGGAGCTCAGGAGCCAAGACCTCACCGTTCCCGTGGAAGACTTCACCATCGCCCGGATCAAGCGGACCATCTTCTCCCAGTCCTCCATCGGAGCCATCTATACGAGAAGAGCCACCCAGCCGGATCCGGAGGGGCTCCGGTCCGAGGACCGACATACAGCCGGGGTAGACCTGGACTTTGAGACCGCGACCCTCTTCGGAGACAAGAACTTCCAGTTCGAGGCCTTTTTCGTCTGGAACTCCAACCCCGACCCCTCGGTGGAGCGGTCTACATCGGATCTCACGGCTCGGGGGATCCGCCTGAACTATCCCAACGACGTCTGGCAAGCTCATCTCTCTTTCCGGGAGTTCGGCCACGACTACGATCCCGCGGTAGGATTCGTGACCAGGAACGGGTTCCGGCGGGCCGAGCCCAACCTCACCTGGCGTCCCAGGCCTGGGATCGATTGGATCCGGCGCTTCGAGTTCTCAACCCAATACCGGTATCTGGCCGACCTGAGAAGTGGGATCGCAGAGGAAAAGCAGCTCCGTCTGGGCCTTTTCGGAATGGAGTTGGAAAGCGGAGACGGGTTCAGGATCCAAGCCACAAGGCAATACGAGAACCTGGACCACGATTTTCAGGTCAGTGACGGCATCGACATCCTGGCCGGCCGCTATACGAACTGGGAGTATTCCCTCCAGGGTCGAAGCGCTCAAAAGCGTCGGGTCTCCGTCGAGGGTCAACTCCTGGCCGGGGGGTTCTGGGACGGAGACCGGAAACAGGCCAGTATCGGCCTTACGGTCCGGCCAAACCCGGGTTGGAGCCTGAATGCAAACCTGGAAAGGAACGACGTGGAACTGCCCCGCGGCAGCTTCACGACGGATCTCGTCCGGTTCGGGGGCGGCTGGGACGTGAGCCCGTGGGTTTCCATGATCGGCAACGTCCAGTACGACAACGTGAGTAAGATTGTGGGCCTCTTCGCTCGCATGCGTTGGATCGTCCGACCTGGGAACGATCTCTTCCTCGTCTATACCCACAACTGGCAGAACCTGGGAACCGGTCTCCTGGACCGGGACCGGGATCTGATCACGCTCTCGAGAGGCGGGAGCATGAAGCTGAACTACTCGTATCGGTTCTAGCTTTCCTTCCCTGGGGCCGCTGTTCCCGGGAGGATGCACAACCCTATCTTCGGTCCATGAAACGGTCCTCTCTCTTCCGCCCACAGTTGGCGGACCCCTCCTATCGCCCTTCCCTGGCCGAGTCCCTCTGGATCGTTGCGTTAGGGATATCTGCCATCCTCTTTGCCTTCACGCTCCCATGGGGGTTCGGCCGGGGAGCGGAGCTATCCCTGGGGGAATCGAGCCTCCTGGGGGTGACTGCCTTGGTGATGGCCCTGGACCTTCCCCGCTCGCTGATCCGAGCCAAAAGGGAGGGCTTGTGGCCAAGGTACCGAGGGAAGTGGCTCCTTCTGGTGATCGTACTCTCCCAGGCCGGGTTTCTGGTTGGAAACACGGCGAGGATCGTGGCGGTTCTGGGCCTGTCGAAGTGTTGGAAGCTTCATCATATCCTGGCAGCCATCAGACTCAGGGCGCTCCAGTACGCCAACGCCGTAACCATGGGATCGATTCTCCTCTGGGCTGCCCTCACTGTCCACTGGATCGCCACAGGATGGTTGAGTCTCAGGGGGTATGATTCCTCGTTGAGCCAGCTCTCGAACTATCTGGATGCCCTCTACTGGACGGGGACGACCCTCTCGGCCGTCGGCTATGGGGATATCACCCCGCGAACCGACCTGGAGAAGGTTTACGCCCTGGTCACGATGGTGGCGGGGTTGGCCTTCTTCGGATACCTGGTCGGCCTCCTTGCTTTCTTCTGGTCCCGACGAGACCCTGGTCGCGCCGAGTTCAACCGGAACGTCGAACAGCTTTCCCAGGCCGTTCGAGCCACTAGCCTTCCCCCCGAGCTGCAGCATAGAGTCTTCAATTACTACTCATACATGTGGCGTGAACGGGGATGGTACGATGAATCCGAATTCCTGAGAGAACTTCCGCCGACCCTTCGTGGCGAAGTCGCCGTTCACATGAAGAAGGACGTCCTCGAACGAGTGGACCTTTTTCGCGGTGCGGGGGAGCGCTTTTGTCGGGAGGTTGCCAATCACCTCCACTGGGAGGTGATGACCCCTGGCGGATACCTCATCCACGAGGGCGATCCGGGGGAGCGAATGTATTTCATCGTAAGGGGGGAGGTAGAGGTCTTGAAGGGGCCCGATGAAACGGTGACCGACTCCATGGGTCCAGGAGACTTCTTCGGGGAAATAGCACTCTTCACCGAAGGCCCCCGGACGGCTTCGGTCCGGGCCATGGGGTTCTCAGAGGTCTACTGGTTGGCCAAGTCCGACTTCGAACGTGTCGCCGCTCGCTACCCCC
>CBDUAX010000247.1:0-7139 GCA_965365235.1 uncultured bacterium | reverse complement strand
GTACCAGATCATGGGGATGGCATCGAGCTCGTCGGCCGCAGAGCGCATGAGCGGCACATAGCCTCCGCCAGCCATGTTGTCCCGTGGCATCAACCGGACCCCAGGCACACTCCAGAAGAAATCGGTGATCTGCCGGGCCTCGAATCGCTCGAGGATCTGCTCGGGTCCAATGAAGTGCCCCAAGCCGGCCTGCTGCCGGTCGTAATAACCGGCCATGACCAGGGAGAATCGCCTCGACTCCGCATAGATCCTGAGCGAGTCCAGGACCAGCGGCATGGGATCCAGACGAAACTCGGCCGGGATCAGCTGGTCTTCCCCAAGGAGGATGGGCCCCTCGACGCTGGACCGGTAACCTAGGCTCTCGCCGTACAGCATGTAACTCCCGGCCCCCGGGGCATCGAGTCGGAAGAAGCCCTCTTCATCGGCCAGCGTCCAGGCCACCCGCTCTCCGTCTTCCAACAAGAGCCCGACATAACCCAGGAGAATGGGTCGGCCCGTCTGAGCATCCAGCAAGTTGCCCATGATCGTCTGGGCGCCGGCTGACCCCGGAAAGAGCGAACTCAACCCCGAAGCACAGAGGAGAATCAAGAGGATGGCTCTGCCAGCCCACCGGGCCCCACTGGCCTCTCGCATTGTTTCGGTTCCAAACTCGGGTTTCATTCCCTGTTTTCGCTCCAGCAACATTCCAGTTTGTTCTCTTCTCGCCGACCTTCCGGACTTTTGAAAGGCAGGAATCCTTGTCGGGATCCCACCCTGAAGGCAGGCTCCCTTTTGTGTACTCCTGGCCCCCCGGCCCAGGTTCCCAAATCGTCTAATACTCCGTTACGATCGTTCCTACTCCCACTCGATCGTTCCCGGAGGTTTCGAGGTGATATCGAGGGCTACGGCCGATACTCCTCCCAGCTTCAAGATCTTCGTCCTCAGTTCCCCGAGTACTTCGCCTGGGACTGGGAAGGGTCGTGCGGTCATGGCCCGCTCGGAGATGATGGGACGAATCACCACCAGCTCACCCGGACGGTCCCCGAGCTGAAGGGGAACCAGGACGGTGGGACATTGCCACACAGAGTCGTAGAGGCCGTGACTCCGGAGGGCCTGCATGACCAGAAAGTCGGCTTCCCGGAGAAGGTCCAGCCGTTCACGGGTCACCCCGGCTGCCAGAGGCAGGGCGGTCCCAGGGGCCTCGGAGGAGAGGTTCCAGATGCAGCGGTTGATCCCCGGAACCTCTTTGGTGATTGCCGAAGCTGCCTCGATGAGCCTATCCCACGGGAGGGTCCCCGTTACGAGGACCGGATGCTCGTAGGCTCTTAGGTCTGCCTTGACGCCCACCGAGCGGATGGGGAGAAGGAGGGCATTCAGCCCAAAGCGCTCCTGATAAGTCGACATCAGGGGAGCAGCCTCCTCGAACCCCTCCGTGTCAGGTTCTCCTGTGTTACAGAGGAGGCGGACACCGAGTCCTGGACCAGGGAAGGGGTGTCTCCAGAGGAGATCGTGGGCAATCCCCATTCGTTCCCCCAACTCCCTGACCTCCACCTTATAGAGTTCGGAGAGGGGTTCCACCACCTTCCCTTCCAGAATCATCTCCTCGATGATGGGGACCCGGTTGTGATGCGTCTTGATGACATCCGCCCTCTGCGTGCCCCCGGTCTCGATGGTGTCAGGATATATGGTGCCTTGGCCCAGGAGGTGGTCCTGGATCTGGAGTTCTTTTGCCTTGTCCTGGAATACCTGGACGAAGGTGTTTCCGATAATTCGGCGCTTCTCTTCGGGCTCCACCGCCCCCGCCAAAGCCGACAAGAACGTCTCACTCGCATCCACGAAGTGGAAATGCTCGTCCAGGCCCATCTCTTCGAACAGCTCCACCACCTGGGCACTCTCGTCCTTCCGCATCAGGCCATTATCGATGTGGAGGAGGTGGAGGCGGTCCGAGCCCAGGGCTTTTCCGATGATGACTGCCGAGACGGTTGAATCCACTCCGCCGGAAACCAGGAGGAAGACGGACTCGTCCCCTACCTGTTTCTTGATCTTGCCGATCTCTTCGTCCAGATACTGGTCCATACTCCAGGAAGGAGAACACCCACAAATCTCGAACACGAAGTTCGAGATCATCTCCGTCCCATGGACGGTGTCGTCGACTTCTGGGTGGAACTGGAACCCGTAACGCTTCAGGGAATCCGAACCGATGGCTGCGAATCGGTGCTCTCCCCCGCCGGTAACCGTGTAGCCCAATTCCGTGAACCCAGGCCCTACCGAGGCCACCGAGTCGTAGTGGCTCATCCAAACCTGCTCGGAGCTTTGAAGGCCTGAGAACAGCGGGTGCTCCCCCTGGATCTGCAGGTCTGCCCGACCCCATTCCCGGCCGCCGTGGACCACTTCTCCACCGTAGTGCTTCGCGATCTCCTGGTGCCCGAAGCAAAACCCGAGGATCGGGATATCGAGGTCGTAGATCTCCTTGGTGTAGTCCTGCTCCTCCCCGTGGGAAGAAAGGGCCGGACTACCGGAGATGATGATCCCGTTGTACTTCCGGAAGGCGTCGAGGGGATCTTCTGGTTGGCGGATCTCGGCCAGCACACCGAGGCGACGGACCTTCGTGGCGATGAGATGGGCGTATTGCCCACCGAAATCGATTACGGCGACAGTGTCGTGTTGCATGGGGCTCGGGGGTTCCGGGACCTGTTGGGCACGAAAGTTCTTGCCACCGGGTCACCAGGATTGGGGGCCGCATTCGACCGCACCCCCCCTGGCGCCCGTCAGCGTCCAGGAAGGATACAGGAAAATCCGCCACGAACCAGGGGGCGTCAGCCCATGGTGCTTCGAGCCACCCAGAAATGGCCAAGGGCCCACGCGAAGACCAAGAGGACAAGGGCGAACGCCGCCAGCAGGCGGAGCTGATTGTCCACGACGGCATCCACCTCTTCCAGGAGGGTCGCCTGAGTCCGTCCGATGGCGAGGTATCCCTGGGTGTCCCCGCCCGTGGCCTGTAGGGGAGCCACCGCAAAGAGCCTCAGGATGCCGTCCAGATCCACACCACTGACGATCACGGGTTCCGAACCCTCGGGCAGGGCCGGAAAATCGAGTTCTGCCAGGGCACCTACCGAGTCCGCAAGGGTGAAGTCGCCTGTGCTGGGGAGACGGACCATCACTCTCCGCTCGAGGTCAAGCACGGTGAAGGTATAGCCCTCCGGGAGAGGAGGTTGAGAGGCCCGCTCCCCAAGGACTCCAAGGTCGAGGCTGGCGCCCAGAACCCATGCGACCTCACCGTTCTCCATAATCGGTTGGGCCACCCCCAGGACTGGCCGACCGGTCATTCGTCCGAGGGCGAAATTTCCTACGGCGAAACGTCCCAGTGAAGAAGCCTTCAGGAAATAGGCCCGATCCCCTAGATAGAGTTCTCCATCCGGAGTGACCGCCCCGCAGGCCAGATACCCGTCCATCCCGATCAAAGAGAAGGTGGTATACTCGCTCGAGTGACGGATCACGCGCTGGAGGTATTCGGTGCACTCCGGCGAACGGCCGGTATTCGTTTGGGGGAACTCGGCAATCGTGGCCAGGTGGCCTTCGCTGGCATCCAGCAAGAGTCGGTACTCGGCGGCGACGGACCGGGCCCTCTGAACCAGCTCATGCTCCTTCGACTCGGATTGCATCTCCCGAAGCTTCCCGTTCGCATACCAGAAGAACCCGAGAGCTGGGACGAAGGCCACGAACACAAGGATCAACAGGCGGAGCTGGAGGGTCCGAGAGCTGATGGTGGCCATGCTCTCCTCCTTTCGGCTTACAGGGAAAGCCGGCCGAGAGAGGAGGCGGGCCGAAGGTCTCTCTTCGGCAGGCTTAGAGTCTACGCGTCGCTAGATGTTGGGGAGCAATCGCCTGGCCCGGGGCTTTCCAAGCCCCAGACCTACCCGAGGATAGGGGTTTGGTGGGAACCGCGGCAAGCTTTTCCCCCCCACCCCTTTCTGGCAGGTGGCGGTCGGGGCCAGATTGGGCCCAGAAAAATCCCAAGAACTGGAGAGAAACCCATGCCGGATCCTATGCCCCGCTCCCCATGGCTGACCGCCCCGATCCTCGCCGTCGCCATCTTCTTCTCTGGGACCCTGTCCGACCTGGAAGGCCAGGGAACTCGTCTGCTTCGCCAGCCCACCGTTGGTGAAAATCATATCGCCTTCGTCCATGCCAACGATATCTGGCTCACATCCCGAGACGGGGGGAGCGCCACCCGCCTGACCAGTGCAGAGGGGGCTGAGACGGATCCGGCCTTCTCTCCCGATGGGGAGTGGATCGCCTTTACGGGCCAATACGCTGGAAATACCGATGTCTATGTAATCCCTGCCGAGGGGGGCGAACCGAAGCGCCTCACGTGGCACCCGGGTGCGGATGTGGTTCAGGGTTGGACCGGGGACGGCGCGATCCTCTTTCAATCGGGGAGAGAAGGACACCCTACGCGGCTCTGGCAGTTTTTCACCGTCCACCCAGATGGAGGGTTCCCGAAAGCCGTCTCCGAGGCGCAAGCCTATGACGGAGAGATCGACGGGAGAGGGAGATGGCTTGCCTACCAGGAGATCGGGTACTGGGACCCGGAGTGGAGAAACTACCGAGGTGGCCAGGCTCAACCGATCCGTGTCGTGGATACCCGAGACTGGTCACTCCACTCCCCGCCGTGGGAAGGGGAACGCCAGATGGCGCCGGTCTGGCTGGACGGAGTGGTCTACTACATGTCCGAGAGGGACTGGGCCAGCAACATCTGGTCCTTCGACCCGGTCTCGGGTGAAGAACGCCAGCACACCTTCCACACCGACTTCGACGTCAAGAGCCTGGGCGCCGGGGGGGGCGTAGTTGTTTATGAGCAGGGGGGATACCTCCACGAGCTCGATCCCGGCACTGGCAGCACCCGCCAACTGGAGATCGAAGTGGCCGGGGACATGACATGGGCCCGGCCACGGTGGGAGGAGGTCCCGACGACCGGGCTTCGCGATCCCCGACTCTCGCCTACCGGAAAGAGGGCGATTTTTGAGTACCGGGGGGAGTTGTTCACCGTTCCGGTGGAGGAAGGAAGCTGGAGAAATATCACCCGGACCCCGGGGGTTGCTGATCGCCATGCCGTTTGGTCCCCTGCTGGGGACAAGGTCGCCTGGTTCAATGACGAAGGCGGCGAGTACGGTCTGGTCGTGGCCGATCAGGACGGCGGGAATCCCCGCCGGATCGAAATCCCGGATCCGACATTCTTCTTTGTGCCGACCTGGTCCCCGGACGGCGACCACCTGGCCTTTACCGATACCGACTACCGGGTGCTGATCCTCGAGGTGGAGTCCGGGGAGCTCACCCACGTGGATACCGATCGGTTCGCGCATCCAGAGCGGTCGATGAACCCGGTATGGTCTCCGGACTCGCGCTGGATTGCATACTCCCGCCGCTTGGACAATCAGCTTCGGGCCGTGTTCGTATACGACACTCGATCGGGAGAAACCCACCAGCTCACGGACGGGATGGTCGATGCCATCAGTCCGGTCTGGGATGCGTCAGGGGACTATCTGTATTTCCTGGGTTCCTCAGACTATGGACTGAATACCGGCTGGCTGGACATGACATCCTTCGACAGACCGGTGACTCGGGCCCTCTTCGTGACGGTACTCAAGGAGGGCGACGCCTCTCCCTTCCTTCCGAAGAGTGACGAGGAGGAGCCGGCCGCCCAGGAAGCCGATGCGGGCCGTGGCGGTGGTGAAACGGAAGGGTTGAGAGAGGATCAGCCTGGCCCGGAGGGCCCCGAGGTCGTGATCGATTTCGACGGGATTTCTCGAAGAATCCTCGATGCCCCGGGGTTCCCCCTTCGAAACTATTCCGGGCTTCTGAAAGGTCCGGACGGACAGGTTTTTGTCTCGGAGCTGGTTCCCAACGCTCGTGGACTGACCCTACATCGATACAAGGTGGAGGAAGGGGAAGCTGAGGAGTTCCTGACGGGCGTCCTGTCGGCCACCGCGTCCCACGACCGGAAGAAGATCCTGGTTCGGGCCGAAGCGGGATGGAGCGTGGCCGACGCTGGTGGCGCCCCCCCCCGAAACGGAGGGGAGCGCCTGTCCACCGAAAGCATCAGGATCCGGGTGGAACCGAAGGCCGAGTACGCCCAGATGCTTCGTGACGGGTGGCGCTTCATGCGGGACTTTCTCTACGTGGACAATGCCCATGGTGCGCCCTGGGATGAGGTCTGGGAGTGGTACAGCCCCTGGCTCGAGCATGTAAACCATCGATTTGACTTCAACCACCTCCTGGACATGCTCTCCGGCGAGATCGCTGTGGGCCACTCCTACGTTCGAGGCGGAGATTATCCCGACCTGGAGAACCCACGGACCGGGCTTCTGGGGGCCGACCTCAGGGAGGTGGATGGTTTCTATCGCATTGAGAAGATCCTGGCCATGGAGGAATGGACTGTTGGAATGGAAAGCCCCCTTTCGGCTCCCGGCTTGGGCGTTTCGGAAGGTGACTACATCCTGGCGGTGGACGGACGAGAGCTCCGTTCACCCACCAACCCCTTCATGCTCCTGGAGGGCGCAGCTGGCCGGACCATCGTCCTGACCGTGAACGACCAGCCCACGAACGATGGAGCTCGGGACGTGGTGGTCCGTCCCACCGGGAACGAGGGACAGCTGCGAACCCTTGTCTGGGTCTCGGAGAACCAACGGAGGGTCGACGAGTTGAGTGATGGCCGCCTCGCTTATGTGTGGCTGCCGAACACAGGAACCGGGGGGTATGCCTACTTCAACCGGATGTACTTCGCTCAGCAACATAAGGAAGGCGCGGTCATCGACGAGCGTAACAACGGGGGTGGATCGGCCGCGGACTATATCATCGACGTAATGGCTCGGGAGTTGACCGGCTACTTCAATTCCAGGGCCGGAGATCGGAAGCCCTTCACACAACCCATGGCGGGGCTGTGGGGGCCGAAGGTCATGATCATCAACGAACGGGCGGGATCGGGCGGAGACCTGATGCCTTATCTCTTCCGTTTCCGAGGGGTGGGGCCCCTTGTAGGTACCCGGACGTGGGGAGGCCTGGTAGGGACGTGGGACACCCCCCCGCTCATCGACGGGGGCCGGTTCGTAGCTCCCAGGGGTGGGTTTTTCGATGTAGAGGGAGAGTGGGCAGTTGAGGCG
>CBDUAX010000246.1:0-7156 GCA_965365235.1 uncultured bacterium | reverse complement strand
CGTCAATGAACGACCTATCGGGCCGGACGAGGTGGAATCGGAGACTGCCCGGTTCCTTTCCGCCCTGAAGCTTTCGCAAAGGGAGATCAACCAGCTCCTGGAGCTCCCCCAGATCCGAAGCAGTCTCCGCACTCAAGAGGCATCCGAGACCGGTGGAGAGGAGGCGCGTCGCTTCCAGTCCGGATTCCGCCCCAAGAAGAAACGATCGGAAGGGCCCTTCGGAGAAGGGATCCACTCCCAAGACCGTCAATGCCCGACCGGGGAGAACGGGTGAGGAGACGAGTCCCTCGACCACCGGGGCGGACGGCCGAAGCTTGAGATCGATCCGGAGATGGGTGAACAGGGAGTCCGGGAGCCCAGACCCGGAACCCAGGATCCGGTGAGTCGCACGCCCCGCCACCGTCTCGGTGGAGATCCGAAAGGCCTCCTTGGAGCTCTGGATCGCCAGGTCGATGGACACGACCACTCCAACACCCAACGCAACTCCCAGGGTGGTCAGCAGAATTTCCCAAGGGTGCCGGGAAAGGTGCCGTAGGCTCGCAGAGAGGAGGAGGCGTTTGGCCATGGGTGACGTCTTTGCCCTACGGCAGTCGATCCTCGGGAGCCGGGGTGGGTCCTGGGCGAACCGGGCCGGAAGGACCGCCCTCCGGGGAAGGGGGAAGGGTGGCTTCAACCAACACTCCGTCCACCAGCGAGAGAACCCGGTGGGCCCGGCGGGCCACCTCAAAACTGTGCGTCACCACCAGGAGCGTCTTCCCAGCCGATCCGGCCAGCTCCTCCAGGAGGTCGAGAACGGCTCCGCCAGAAGTGGCATCCAGGTTCCCGGTTGGTTCATCCGCCAAGATCAGGACGGGATCGTGAACCAGAGCCCGGGCCACAGCCACCCGTTGTTGCTCCCCACCGGAGAGCCGGTCGGGGAATGCTGCTCCACGTCCGGAGAGGCCGACGCGTTTCAGGAGGTCCGCCGCGACGGCCCGCTCCCTCGGGCCCACCCCTCCCTTCAACTCCAGGGGAAGGAGAAGGTTCTCTTCAACGGTGAGGGTGGGGAGGAGGTTGTAGAACTGGAAGATGAAACCGATGTGGTGGCGGCGAAAAAGGGTTCGGTCCCGCTCCGTCATCCCGGTGAGCGTGACTCCGGAGATCCGAACCTCTCCGGCACCCGGCTCGTCGATCCCACTGACCAGGTTCAGGAGGGTGGATTTCCCCGAGCCGGACGGACCGAGCAGGGCCACGAACTCGCCGGGAAAGAGAGAGGCGTCAACGCTCCGCAGGATGGAATGGGTTCGGCCGCCCTCTTCATACCCCTTCTCCAGGCCCCTGATCTCCACCGAGGGAACCCCTTTGGACGAAATGGCAGACTCGTTCATGGCGCCGGTTACCCCCTGGGGAGCCGAAGTTCCGGCAGTCCTCTCATGGGCTTCCGTGAGAAAAGAAAGGGCCGGCTCTGAAAAGACGCCGGCCCTGGATCGGGTGGGGGAGCTGGGCCCTGCAGGCGGATCTCGAGGGAACCGTCCCCCGGGGCCCTCCTCACGGAGTAACTACTCCTTCAACCCAAGCTGTTCGGGGAGGGTAAGGAGTTCCAACACCCGGTACCTCCGTTCCCCTGCCGGGAGAGACACATCCACCTCCTCATTCTTCCTGGCCCCCAGAAGGCCCTGTCCGATGGGCGAGGCCAACGAGATCTGCCCGGCATCGAAATCCACGAAGTCACCGGCTACGATGGTGAAGTCAAAATCTTCCCCGAATTCCAGGTCTTTCACCTTCACCTTCGAGCCGAATCCGACCCGATCGGTGGGGAGGTTTTCCACCTCGATCTGTGCCAGCTCCGATTGCCGCTGGGCCAGATGAGACATTCGGGCCTGGACGAACTGCTGACGCTCCAGGGCTGCCTTGTACTCCGCATTCTCACGAAGGTCACCCAGCTCCACAGCCTTCTGGATTCGATCGGGCAACTCGATCTTCAACTCGTGATCAAGTCGTCCCATCTCATCGTCAATCTTCTCGAATACTTCATCCAGCATCGACATGGCGACCTTCGATCCTCCAGGAAGACGAACTGACCCCGGCACCCCAGCGGACGTCGTCCAGGCAGAAAAAGATCGCCCCCGGCTTTGGGTGGGTCGGGGGCGGATCGAACAACGAGGTTCAATATAGGAGAACCGATTCCGAAAACGGAAGGCTGGCGTTGGCGAGGAGGTCCCCTGCCCGGCTCTTCCGGACCACCTCCTCCGGAGTTGCCGAGCTGGCCGCCCTCGAGGGGGCAAAGACCCTGCCCCGCCCCCCCTGGGGGAAGGCCCGGCCGGAGTGGAGCTTTCGGCCCCGATGGATCAGCTTCTGGGATCCATTCCCGCCAGGACTTCTTCTCGCCGACGTTCCCTGTCCTTTGAGAAGGCCACCTTCACCTCGGGGTACTTGTTTCCGAGGATCTGGGCCGCCAGGAGGGCGGCATTCACCGCGCCGGCCTTCCCGATGGCCAGGGTTCCCACCGGCACCCCTCGGGGCATTTGGACGGTGGAGAGAAGGGAGTCGAGGCCGTCCAGGGACCATGCCTTCATGGGCACGCCCAGGACGGGAGGGGGGGTGTGGGCAGCCACCCCCCCCGCCAGGTGCGCCGCTCCGCCGGCGGCGGCAATGATCACTTCCAGCCCACGATCGTCCGCTCCGGAGGCCCACGCGCCGACTTCAGCGGGGGTCCGATGAGCCGAAAGAGCTCTGACTTCCGCGCCGATCCCGAGGCTCTCCAGGGTCTCAACGGCATGTTTCATGGTTTCCCAATCCGACCTGGAACCCATGATGACTCCGACTAGGGGTTTTTCCATTTCGCGAATCTCGGTAAAGTGGAGAGAGATCGAGGGAGGATGGGCCCACCACCCGCCCCGGTCAAGATGGTTTTGCCCGAGAAGATCGGGAACATATGAAACACTTGTTCCCGACCCCTTGGGGGGGGCATCTTAAAAGAGTGTGGGTTACTGTGCCTGGGCCTGACGCCCAGGTGCCCGTGTTTCTGGAGGGAGAAATGACGGTTCGCAAACTCGTAGGCATTCTGCCGATTCTGATTGCTCTAGTCCTGGTCCATCCCCTATCGGCCCAGGTTCCAAAAGAGATCCAATGGGATGTGGACCGCCCCGACAGCCATGCGCCCATCAGCCTGATCAACGATCGGACCCTTTTTGCCGGCGAGTTCGAATTGGGCATCCGATTCATCAATGACCGGTACCAGGGGCAGGGCGTTGGGACGGACTCCCTTCCTGTGGCCCAGGTTCTGACCCTCTTCGACGTGACCCCGACGGTCATGACCACGAGAGGGGCCTCGGTGAATGTAATGCTGGGGATCACGGACTATCTGACGCTGTCGGCGGTGGGGAACTTCGTACAAAAGAAAATGGACTACCTCGGCGGGATCGCTGGGGAGCCCAACCTCCTTCTCTACTATCAGACTGAAGCCTTGGGCCCCCAGGATGTGAGGGTGACGGCCCTTTACAATATCCTCGACCGGGCCGGAATTCGGGTCCATGCCCACGGAGGCGTCTCCATTCCCCTGGGCCCCATCGACTCTCAGGACGAGGTTCCCGGGACCATCGGCGAAACTCAGCTCCCTTATCAACAACAGTTGGGGTCCGGCACCTTCGATATCCTTCCTGGCGTAACCGCTTCGATACAGAACGAAGTGGCCTCCCTGGGTCTTCAGTGGAATGCGGAGATCAGGATGGGAGAGAACGACCGCGAATGGGCGTTGGGCGACCTCTACCAAACCTCAATCTGGGCCGGATATAAGGCCACGGACTGGGTATCCGCCTCGGTTGCCGTCCAGTACTCCCGGTGGGGGAATGTGGAGGGGTTCGACATGGAGCTGGATCCCTTCGAGAACCCGGCGAACAACACGCTGGCCCAGGCCGGAACCCGGGTTCAACTTCCGGTTGGGGTAAACTTTGTCATGCCCGATGGGCGTTTCGCGGGTCATCGATTCGGACTCCAGTTCCTCTTCCCGGTCCATCAGGACCTGGACGGCCCCCAGCTCATGCAGGACTGGAGCCTGGTGGCCGGATGGCAAAAGACGATCTCCTTCTGACCCAACGGGGGCCCTCCCCCCCCGAGAACGGCGCACGAAGGCCCCGGCGGGAAATGCCGCCGGGGCCTTCGCCTGTCTGCCGAGAAACCTCTCGACGGAGGCCAGCGCCGTAGCTGCCGGCCTTCTTGGATCGAAGTTCAGCCCAGCCCCTTTACCAGGGTGTAGCTCTTCTTGCCCTTCCGAAGCACGATGAAGCGCCCTTCCACCGCATCCTCGACGGTCACGGCCTGGTCGATCTCGGAAACACGGATGTTGTTGAGGTAGACGCCTCCGCCCTGGATGGAGCGCCGAGCGTCCCCTTTGGAGCTGGCCACCCGGGCGTCCAACAGAAGGTCCACCACCTGCATCCCCTCGCCTCCCAGGGTGTCGCGTGAGATTTCCCGGGAGGGGACATCCGCAAAGATGTCGCCGATTTCATCGGCTCCCAGGCCCGCCAGCTCCCCTCCGAAGAGGACCTCTGACGCCTTTCGTGCCCGGGAAAGGCCGGTCTGCCCATGAACCCGCTCCGTGACCTCCTCGGCCAAAGCTTTCTGGGCGGCCCTTTGGTGTGGGTTCTCCTCCAATTCCCTCTCCAGCTCCAAAACCCGGTCTCGAGAGAAGAGGGTGAACCGGCTCAGGTAGGGTATGGCATCCTGATCATCGGTGTTGAGCCAGAACTGGTAGAACCTGTAGGGTGAGGTCCGAGCCGGGTCCAGCCACACGGCGCCGGCTTCCGTCTTTCCGAACTTGGCTCCGGAGGCTGAGGTCAGGAGCGGATAGACCACTCCGAAGGCTTTTTCTCCCCGCATGCGTCGGATCAGGTCGATGCCAGCGGTGATGTTCCCCCACTGGTCACTGCCCCCCATCTGCACGCTGCAGTTGTAGCGGTCGAAGAGCACGAGGAAATCGTAGGCTTGCATCAGGACGTAGCTGAATTCGGTAAAGGAGAGCCCCGCTTCGTCCTCCTCCACCCGCCGCCGAACGCTCTCTTTTCTGAGGAGGGCATTGACGCTGAAGTGCTTTCCCACGTCTCGAAGGAAGTCCACCGTCTTCAACTCACCCAGCCAATCCAGGTTGTTCACCATTCGAGCCGGGTTCGTCTTGGTGTCAAAATCCAGAAAAGACTCCAGCTGCCTGCGAATCCCCTCCAGGTTCTCCGCAACTTTCTCCCGGGTCAGCAGTTGGCGCTCCTGTGTCTTCCCCGAAGGATCTCCGATCAAACCCGTTCCTCCACCCACCAGAGCAATCGGGTGGTGCCCCCCTCGTTGCAGGTGAACAAGGCCCATGATGGTGAGGAGATTCCCCACATGAAGTGAGGAGGCCGTGGGATCAAAGCCGATATAGGCCGTGAGGGGATCACCGGAGAAGGCCTCGCCGGCCCCTTCCGTGAGATCCTGCAACATCCCGCGCCACTGATATTGGTCCAGAACGCTTTGCATGTTCGTACCCGCCGTCGAGTGTCCCTGGGGAAGGTCCTCTCCGGATTCCCCGCCCAGATCCGATGAGAATAACGGAAGCTGACCTTGGGCTCTAGGAGTTTGTGTGGGTAGGCGATGGAAGAATCAGGAGAACAGGCGGCGGACCTCTTTCGAGTCCACCTTCCCATTCTGGTTCAGAGGAAGGACTGGGACGGAAAAGAACCTCTTGGGCCTTTTTGGAGGGGAGAGGCGCTCCCGGACGAAGGATTCCACCTCGGACAGGGGAGGTCCCCCTTCCGGGTCCAGGACCAGAGCCGCCACCACCCTTTCCCCCCACCTCGGGTCAGGAATCCCCACCACGGCCGCGTCGACGATCCCGGGATGCCCCCGGAGGACCGCCTCCACTTCAGCCGGATCCACGTTCACCCCTCCACTGATGATTCGATCGGTGAGCCGCCCCGTGACCCGTAGATGGCCGTCCTCGTCCAGGACGCCAAGGTCCCCGGTGTCGAGCCACCCATCGTCGCCCACCTGGTCCGGCGCCACCGTCGGTCCACGAACCAGGATCTGCCCTTGGGCTCCGATTCGAAGCTGGGTTCCCTGCAAGGGCGGGCCGACCGTCGAGGGCTTTTCGGCTACCAGATCTGGAGGAGCCGTGGCGACCTGAGAAGAGGCTTCCGTGAGCCCGTAGGTCAAGGCCACTGGGAGACCCCGGGACCGGGCTCGCCGCACAAGAGATGGGTCCGCAGCCGCACCACCGATGAGGAGGCACCGAAGGGACTCCGGAACGGATGGGTCTTCCTCTTCCTCCAGGAGCCTCCACAACATGGCCGGCACGAGGGAAGCGTGGGTTACCTGACCGTTCAAGATTCGGCCCCGAACCGCCTCGAAGTCGAAACCTTCAGACAGGAACAAAGCCGACCCCAACGCTGCTGCCCGAGCGACGAGTGCCAGTCCTCCCACGTGGGCAAGGGCCAGCGATGCCAGCCAGCAATCGTCCGGCCCCAAACCCAGTCGCTCCCGGGCTCCCTCGGCACTGGCGAGGAGATTCCCGAACGTCAGCCTTACCGTCCGCGGGTCCCCGGAAGTCCCAGAGGTGAGAAGCACGGCGGCTGTACTGTCCCGACGATCTTCTGCCCTCTCGGGGTCGAGGAGGGGGGTGGAGGCATCCGAAGAAAGGGCCGTCAACGGCTGGATGCCGGCAACCGAATCCTCTCCCAGACCCACATTCCTCCAGGCCCCCTGTACGGCAGACATCCCAGGGCCCAGAAGGACGAGCTCCGTTGGGACCCGGGAAAGGGCCCCGGCCTCCTCCGTCGGAGTCCAGCCCGGATTCATTGGAAAGACGGCGGCTCCAGTCCTCCAGATCCCGTGGAGCGCCGGGATCACATCCCGGTCCGGATACCCCTTCAACGCCACCACCTGGCCCTGGCCAACCCCAAGGGCCATCAACTGGCCGGCCAGGGCATCGACCTTGGCGCCCAGGACGGAGTAGGTCATCTCCCCCCCGACGGAGGCCAGGGCCCTGGCCTCTCCCCGAGTAGCTTGGGCTTGCGCCAGGAAAGGCATGGCTTCTTACCCCAGGGCCAGGCCGAGACCCAGGAGGACCCCATACAGCCCAACCGCCTGGGCAGTGCCGCCCAGGGGCGGAATGAGGCTCCGAGGGTCGTCCTCAGCTCCATAGGCGGCC
>CBDUAX010000245.1:0-7200 GCA_965365235.1 uncultured bacterium | reverse complement strand
TCGCTTGTTCTAGTGCTACAATCGCATCAGATAGGATCGCTGGAGGATGCGTACCTCGATCCTCCCCGCCTCAGAGAGGAGACATACAATGTATCAGAACACCGTTGTCGTTGGATATCTTGGACGTGATCCCGAAATGCGCTACACCCCCTCCGGCTCTGCTGTCACGAGTTTCAGCATCGCCACCACGCGCAAGTGGACAAGCCAGGATGGACAGCCGAGGGAGAAACAGACCGGCGGAGCTCGGCAACAGGCAATCGACCCATCCCCAACACTTCCTCTCGAGGGCTCTGGCCCGGAGAAGTCCGATCCAGGTTCCGGTAGTTGAGGAATCCATCGGCGCCCCAGGGCCACAACCGAAACCGACTCCATGAACGCCCCTGAAAAGCGCCCTCCAGGGCCGGACATCCAGGTGAACCAGGTCGGGGAATGGCCGCTTCCCCGGGACCTCCTTGTGGCCGGCGTACGGGCGGTTCTGGATCGTGCCCAGGTATTTGACGGTGAGCTCTCCCTCACCTTTCTGGACGACCAGGGAATCCAGGCTCTGAACCGGAACTACTTCGGGAAGAACCGACCCACCGACGTCATCGCCTTCGCCCTCCAGGATCCTGAGACCTCCGTTCTGGGGGACGTGTATGTCGGGTATCACCAGGCGGAGCGCCAAGCCGAGGATGAAGGAGTACCACTGGAGGAGGAGCTTCTGCGTCTGGCCATTCACGGTACCCTTCATGTCCTCGGTTACGAGCACCCCGTTGGGGACGACCGGGAGAAGAGTGAGATGTTTCTTCTTCAAGAAGAGATCCTCAGGGAGACTTTACGCTCGGGTTGACGACCCTCGGCATGGCCCGGATCTTTCACCGACGCACCCCATCTTGAACCCAGCCCCCGTTGGACCGTGACGGTTGCGGGCCACTTTCCTGGAGACGCTCCTTGACGGCTATCCGTTCCGAGGAAATCGAGAAGGTTCGCCAAAAGCTCCAGGATCTGGTCGACGCTGGAGAGGCTGAAGGCATTCGGGAGCTCCTCCAGGAGTTGCACCCCTCCGACGTTGCCGACCTGGTGGAGGCCCTGGACTCAGAGGAAGCGCAGATCGCCCTCCTCCGAGCGCTTCCTGCGGAGCAGGCTTCCGGCGCCCTGGCGGAGATGGACGAGGAGGAAGACCCTCAGGAGATCCTGGCGGCCCTGGAGCCCGAGAAGGGAGCCGAGCTTCTCCACGAACTGGAGATCGACGACGCCGTCGATCTCGTTGCCGAGCTCGAGCCGGAGGAACGGGCCAGGATCCTGGCAGCCCTGCCCCTGGAGGAGGCTGGGGAGATCCGGGGTCTGCTCCGGTACGACGAGGACTCTGCCGGTGGCCTGATGGACACCCTCCTGGTGAGGGTGGAGGGAGCGGTCAGCGCAGGGCAGGCGATTGCCGAGGTGCGTCGGCAGGGGAGGGAGGTGGAAGATTTCTATACCGTTTTCGTGGTGGACGAAGGGCATCACCTCCTCGGCACGGTCCCCCTGAACGATCTCATCCTGGCCGATCCGTTGAGCCCCGTCATCGAGCTGGTGGAGCCGGTCCAAGCTTCGGTTCTCCCGGACGAAGATCAGGAAGAGGTAGGCCGGCTTCTGTCACGGTACAACCTGGTCTCCATCCCGGTGGTGGACGTATTCGGTGTCCTTCTGGGGCGCATTACTTTCGACGACGTCCTGGCCGTCATGGAGGCGGAGCAGACCGAGGACATCCTCCGCCTGGTCGGGACCTCGGACCAGGAGGAGCTGAAAGGGAGTTGGGCCGACACCGTCCGGACCCGCCTTCCATGGTTGGCCCTGAACCTGGTCACCGCCACCATGGCCGCCTCGGTGGTGTATTTCTTCCGAGAGACCGTCGAGAGCATCATTCTACTGGCGGCCCTGGCTCCCATCATCGCGGCTTTGGGTGGGAACGCCGGCACGCAAGCATTGGCCGTAACAGTCCGAAGGATCTCCCTGGCGGGGGAGGGGGAGTTGGGGGTGGGCCCCTTTGTGGCTGTGGGCAAAGAGGTTCTGGTGGGGATGATCAACGGGATGGTCCTGGGTTTCGCCATCGCCGGACTGAGCTTCCTTATCGGGGGTGATCCGAAACTGGGACTGGTGGTTCTCATGGCCATGTGGGGGAACCTCATCGTAGCCGGGTTTGCGGGGTCGTTCGTGCCCGCCATGCTGCATCGGTTCCACGTGGATCCGGCTGTGGCCTCATCGGTTTTCGTGCATACGTTCACGGACCTGATCGGATTTTTCCTCCTTCTGGGCCTGGCCACCGCGGTGTTGCTATGAAGAGGTCCATCCGAACGGCCTCGGTCCTCTACCGCCTCACGCCCTTTGTGGTAGCGTTCCTGAGGGACCGCCGCCGGTTCGTCTTGCTCGGGCGCCCCGCCCTCCGGACGGCGGCTCACCACGAACGACGGGCAAGACGGTTGACGGGCACACTGGGGAAGCTGGGGCCGACCTTTATCAAGCTCGCTCAACTCTTCAGCGCCAGAGCCGACATCCTGCCGGAGCCGTACCTCACTCAGGTGGGCACCCTTCAGGATCAGGTTCCACCGGATCCGTGGCCTGCCATTTCCCAGGTCATCGAGGAAGAGCTGGGTCGGCCGGCGGCTGAGGCCTTCTCCGGTCTGGAGGAAACTCCCATCGCCGCCGCAAGCCTGGGACAGGTTCACAGGGCGTGGGTGAACGGCCGGGAGGTGGCGGTAAAGGTCCTGCGTCCTGGTGTCGAGCGGGCCGTGGCTCTGGATCTGGACATCTCCTTCCGGTTCCTCTTCTGGCTCAACATCCTGTTCCCGAATCACCATGTTCGGGCGCTGACCAACGTGGTCCGGGAATTCTCCGCACGGGTCCGAGAGGAGATGGACTTCCGTCAGGAAGCGGAGAACATGGCTTCCTTCCGACATTTCTTCCCGGAAGACGGAACGGTTCGCATCCCCAAGGTGCTGGACTCTTTCACGCGGCGGCGGGTCCTGGTGATGGAGTTCTGTTCGGGCACGAAGATCGACGCCCTACAAGACCGATTCGATTCGGGTGAGTTGGACTTCAACCAGGTCATGGAGAATCTGACCGGCCTCTATCTTCGGATGATGATGGTGGATGGATTCCTCCACGCAGACCCCCATCCCGGGAACATCCTGGTGGAGGAGAGTGGGCGTTTGGTTCTCCTGGATTGGGGGATGGTCCTGAGAGTTCCTCGGTGGACAAGGGAATCGATCCTGGGTCTTTCCCTCGCTGTGGAGCGGGAGAACCTGGATGGGACCATCAACGGGATGTACCAGTTGGGGATGATCTCCCCAGAGGTATCCAGGGGAGAGATCCGAGAGGCGGCTACCGAGGTTCTTCGGATCATGGAGCGGGCCCGAGGGTCGAGCCGGGAGCGAATTCAGGAAATCGTTCAGCAGATCTTCGACACGTTCTACGCTTGGCCCCTCCTTCTTCCCCAGGAGTTGGTGTACTTCTTCCGCACCTCTGTCCTGCTGGAAGGGATCGGGTACCGCTACGACCCGGCCTTCGATGGGCTGGGTCTGCTCAGGCGGGGGATCGCCCAGTTCCGATCCGAGATTCAGCGAACCACCGGGAAGGAGCCCGCTTCCGTGGCCAGGGACCTTCTGGCTGAGGCTCATTCCACCCTCATCTCGGTCAGGGACCTCCTGGTGAGGGCTCAGCGGGAGGAGCTCAGAGTCCGGGTGCACCCGAGAGACGTCCAGGGCCAAGAGCGTTTTCTCCACCTTCAGGCCCGGAGGATGGTGTTGAGTGTGTTTGCCACGGGTACGGCGGTCATCACCTCCATCCTCTTCATCCCACTCCGAAACTACTGGCTGTTGGCTGGCGGCTTCGGTCTCTCCCTCTTCATGTTCATCGTCGTATTTCTGATCCCCACCCATCTTCTCGAGAACCCTCTTCGCCATGCCAGGGGCATTCGACCGGATGACCGTTATTATTGATCGGGGTCTCCGGGCTGTTCACTCAACTCGAAAAACCCGGAAGACCTCTGCCACGATTGAGCAATCGAACATTCGGAGGGAGTGGAGGTGAAGGAAGGGGTGCAAGTACTTCCGATGGAGGGTGCCCTGGACCCGGCGCTTTCAGGCGAGCTACAGGCCCTCCTGGAGCGATTCCGGGAAGGGAAAAAGGTGGGCTTGGCCCGAGCCATCTCCCTGGTGGAGAACGGCCGCCCGGGTTTTCAGGCCTTCCTACACGCGGTGATGGAGACGCCGCGTTTTGCGAAACGGGTTGGGTTCACGGGCCCTCCAGGGGCTGGGAAATCCTCCCTGGTCGCCGGCTTGGCCCGGGCATACCGGGAGCTTTCGGAGGAGGTGGCGGTGGTGGCGGTGGATCCCACGTCGCCCTACTCCGGCGGTGCCCTTCTCGGTGACCGGATCCGCATGAACGATCTCGCCACCGATCCGGGAATCTTCATACGGTCCATGGCCACCCGTGGATCCCTTGGGGGGCTGGCCACCACGACCAAGGAAGTGCTGGACCTCATGGACGCTTTTGGCTTCCAACGGGTCCTGGTCGAGACGGTTGGGGTAGGGCAGACGGAGTTGGAGATCACGGGTGCTGCCGACACGGTGGTGGTGGTCCTGGTTCCGGAGTCCGGAGACGCCATCCAGGCCATGAAGGCCGGTCTCATGGAGATCGCCGACATCTTCGTGGTGAACAAGGCCGACCGCCCCGGCTCGGACAGACTGGTAAAGGACCTCAGGCTGGCCCTCCACCTTCGCCAGGGGGAGGCTCTCAAGGGTGTTCCGGCTCACCATGGAGTGGATCTCAAAGGCCTCGCAGCGCGCACCCAGGGGAATCGCGGAGGTCCCGAGGTTTCGGACGCTTCCGAGGGGGCAGAGGAAACGCCAACCTGGGAGATTCCCGTCCTGACCACGGTGGCTCAGTCTGGAGAGGGTCTGGCCGAACTCTCGGAGGCCATCGCCAACCATCGACGCTTCCTGGAAAGCTCAGGCACCATGGAGGCGCGTCGGACTGCTCGGGCAAGCGGACGAGTACAGGACGTCGTGGAAAGGGAATTCAAGAAGCTCGCCTGGGCCGACCCAGGGGTGGAAAGGACGCTCGAGGGCGGGGTGGCAAGAATCCTGGCTGGCGAGGAGACCCCCTACTCACTGGGGGCCCGGATCTTGAAAGGGTTGTTGAAGGCCCGCTGAACGAGAAAGCCCCCTGAATGGGGTGGTGAAAAAAAACCAACGAGGGAGAAAGATGTCTACTACGGAGCGGGAGCTGCCGACCCCTTCGGAACTATCAGAGCGATTGTCCGAGAAAGACGATGAGATTCTCCGCCTTCGGGAGGAGTTGGCCCGGTGGCAGGCCCATTGGGACAGGATCCCAAAACGAGAGGACGTCCTCTTCACATCCATCTCAGGGTCGGAGGTCCAACCTTTGTATACTCCTGCCGACGTTGAAGGGGACGCAGGATACAGGGAGAATCTCGCCTTCCCGGGGGAGTACCCCTTCACTCGGGGGCCCTATCCTACCATGTACCGGACGCGTCTCTGGACCATGCGGCAGTTCGCTGGTTTCGCTACCGCGGAAGAGACGAACGAGCGCTACAAGTATCTCCTGGCCAACGGTCAGACCGGGCTCAGCGTAGCCTTCGATTTTCCCACCCTCATGGGTTACGACTCGGACCATCCCCGGTCTCTGGGTGAGGTTGGGGTATGTGGTGTGGCCATTTCCTCCCTCGCGGATATGGAGACCCTCTTCGACGGCATTCCTCTGGACCAGGTTTCCGTCTCCATGACGATCAACGGGCCGGCCATCATCCTCTTTGCCTTTTATGTGGCGGCCGCCGAAAAGCAGGGTGTTGCCCCGGAGAAACTTCGAGGCACCGTCCAGAACGACATCCTGAAGGAGTACCAGGCCCAGCACGCCTGGGTCTATCCTCCCGAACCGGCTCTCCGCCTCATCGTGGACATGTTCGATTGGGCGAGCCGACATTCCCCCAAATACAACCCCATCTCCATCTCCGGCTACCACATTCGGGAGGCCGGATCCACGGCGGCTCAAGAGCTGGCCTTCACCCTGCGGAATGGCTTCGAATACGTGGAGAGGGGTTTGGCCAGAGGGCTGGACGTGGACCAGTTCGCGCCCAGGCTTTCCTTCTTTTTCGACGTGCACAACGACTTCTTCGAGGAGGTGGCGAAGTTCAGAGCCGCAAGAAGGATCTGGGCCCGGCATTTGAAGGAGAAGTACAACGCCAGAAACCCGGAGTCGTGGCGCCTGCGGACTCACGCACAGACAGCCGGGGTGAGTCTCACCGCTCAGCAGCCGGAAAACAACATTGTGCGGGTGGCCTATCAGGGTTTGGCGGCGGTCCTGGGTGGAACACAGTCCCTTCATACCAACTCCATGGACGAGACCCTGGCCCTCCCCACGGAGAAGGCGGTCCGGATCGCACTCCGCACCCAGCAGATTCTCGCGTTCGAGACCGGGATTCCCAACACCGCGGACCCCCTTGCCGGCTCCTACTACGTAGAAGCCCTTACGGACCAGTTGGAGGCCGAGGCCGAGGCCATCTTCCGGGAGGTGGAGGAGATTGGTGGGGTGGTGCCGGGCATCGAGGCGGGGTGGTTCCAGAAGGGCATTGCTGACTCCGCGTTCCGACAACAGCGGGAGGTCGAATCGGGGCTTCGGAAAGTCGTCGGGGTTAACGATTTTACCGACGGGTCCGATACCATAGAGATCGACACCCTCCGGATCACTCCGGAGGTAGAGAAGAAGCAACGCGCCCGGATGGCCAGACTCCGAGAAGAACGGGACGAAAAAGGGGTGGAAGCGACCCTGGCGGCCCTGGAGGCAGCCTCGGCCACCGACGTCAATCTGGTGGATCCCATTCTGGATTGTGCGCGGGCCGGGTGCACACTCTTCGAGGTTCGAGAGGCCATGGAGAAGGTCTTCGGGAGCTACAAGGAACCGGTCTTCTTCTGAGCCTCTGAGTCGGGTAGGCGGAACTGCTGAGGCCAGCGCAGAAACAGTGAGAGATATGCCCAAGGCTTCCCCCCAAACCTCCGGCGACTCCCCTCTGTTTTCATACCAGGAACAGGAGGCGGTGAGGCTGCCTACCAACTGGGTCCGAGGTGGTATCGCGGCCGGGATGGTCGCTTTTCTGGTCTCTCTCGCGGCGGAAGTTGCCTCGGCGCTGGCGTATTCCAGCTCCGGGGAGCCGATGCCTCGGGA